>NZ_JAPTGA010000018.1:0-79180 GCF_026891895.1 Peribacillus sp. AS_2 | reverse complement strand
CAGTAAGAAGTCAATAGTTATTATTTCTTTCAGCAACCTGCCAAAAGCGATGAAGTTTTTTGCATGTCTTAGTTGGTGCTTATTTATATTAATCCCATTTCACTTTAAAGTCAATGCTTTTTCTCCATTTCTTATATTTATATATTACCGGTGATTAGCATCTTCAGTTTATCAACAATTCCAAGACAGCACTTATATGATAGAAAGACGAAAATGACCTGATAAGTATCTTTATATCCTTTTGATTCTCCTTAATAATAGTGAAGTTTTGGAACATAACCAAGTTGACTTCATAATTTTCATTATGCTATTATATAACCAAGTAAAATAATCGGAATAGTTAATATTATTAAAACCTTCTATTAACAAAACTCAGCTAAATCAAAGGAGATGGGAATATGACAGCAGCAATGGTAATACCAGGTGCGGAATCTTTTTTCTTACCCGGCAATTCTATCGGCATCCTTATTTGCCATGGGTTTAACGGAACGCCACAAAGCGTAAGGTATTTAGGTGAAAAATTTGCTGCCAAAGGCTTTACTGTCTTCGCTCCTCGACTGGCAGGCCACGGAACGGATGAATATGAAATGGAAACAAGTCATTATCAGGAATGGATACAAGATGTTGAAATGGCTTATGCAAAATTAAAGCGAACCTGCACCCATGTTTTCGCCATCGGACAATCAATGGGAGGCGCCCTTGTTCTCGATTTAGCGACAAAATTGGCTTGTGATGGAATTCTCACTATCAACGCCGCTCTCCAAGTTCCTGAATATGAAAGATATCGTAACCAATCTATTCCACGCTTCATTCCCGAAGGCAAGCCTGACATAAAAGACGATATACCTAAAGAAATCACATATGACCAAGTTCCGTCAAAAGCGATTAATCAATTGCTTGATATAATGGAACATACCAGCCAAAAACTAATAGAGGTTTCGTGCCCGATTCTTATCTTCCATTCACCAGAAGACCACGTTGTACCGGACTCGTGTTCCTATCAGATTTACGATACTGTCATGTCCGGTGATAAAGAGATGGTGCGCCTTGAAAATTCATATCATGTGGCGTCGTTGGATCATGACAAAGATCATATCATTGAACATTCCTATCAGTTCATTCAAAGGTTAAGTAAAAGGGAAATAATCGCTTCTTAAAACTCCTTTCTCCATAAATCAGGTTTACCCATATACTTCATGGGTAAATACAGTATATAAAGAAAAAGGAGGTAACATAATGAGCGGTTTATCAGACAAAGTAAAGAGTGCTGTAAATAAAGTTAAAGGTGAAACGAAAGACCAAGTCGGAAACGCGAAAAATGATCCTCACTTACAAGCAGAAGGTAAAGCCGATAAATTAAAAGGCAATCTCCAAGATGGCATTAGTAAATTGAAAAATGACCGTTAATTGCAAATAGCCGAATACAGGATTCACTCTCTTAACGAACATTCTCATTTCATATAAAAGTGACCCCCCTTTTATAGAGAAGAGGCGGCAGATTATCTGCCGCCTCTTCCTTCTTCAATTCGCTTGAATAACCACAACACACATATCATCAGGCTGATCTTGCTGCATTTCAGGTGACATCAAAAAATCGATAGGGGGAGATTCTTTACAATCAAACCATCTTGTCGAGACCGCTTCTTTTATTTGGTCGAGCCCTTCCGTCCCTTCTCGATCTATTGCTTCCATGACTCCATCCGTAAATAGCATAAGCTGAATCTTCTCTTCATAATGAATGACGGATTTCTCTATTTTCATCTCGGTGAAGAAACCAACAGGACATGTCCCCTTTGAAAGGGAGACCACTTTTCCATCGTCCATTAAAGCAAATCCAGGAGGATGTCCGGCATTTACATATTCCACTGTCTTTTGCTCTGTATCAATGATCATATAAATAGCGGTAAAATAATAATGCACTGGATTATCATCTTTATTAAGGGTACTCATCCAGCGATTCATTTCATTTATTACTGACACTGGGTCCGAATGGGTCCTGATGGCATCCCTCAATACGGAGGATATGAACATACACACAAGCGAGGCTGATATGCCATGCCCCATCATATCCAACAGGATGATCCCATACCGATTTTCATCAATGCGGTGCCAATAGTACATATCCCCTGCTAATTTATTCGCAGGTAAGTATGATGCCCTTATAGTTAAGTGGTCATTTATTATAGGTTCACTTAATAAGCTGCTTTGAACCTGCATGGAAAGATCCAATTCATTGCGGATTTTTTCATCCTGCATTTTATGCCAATCTTTTTCATATTTAAGTCTTAACCCCACGCGAATCCTCGCAAGTAAATCTATTTTATTGATGGGCTTCATTATATAATCAATTCCGCCAACATCAAGTGCCTCGGCCACCTTGTTTGAATCTTCAAGGGCGGTCACAAAAATGACGGGAATATCTCTAAGGTGAGGAATACTTTGAAGTCTCCTGCACGCCTCTATCCCATCGATCTCCGGCATCATGATATCAAGCAGAATGATATCAACTGAAGTCTCTTTAGGTTGCGGACTATCCACCTGTAAATATTCAAACATCTCAACAGCTGAAGTTAATGATAGAAAATCCGTATAGCCAGCTCGTTTTAGAATTTTCTCTATAACGAAAAGGTTAACCTGGTTATCATCTACGATTAAAATCGTCATTCTTTCATTCCCCTTTTGGCTTATATCGAGCGGCAACATTTATCTTTTTATATGGAACAGTACTTATATAAAGCTCCCTTAACAGGGATTTTCCCATTATATTATAACGAAGTTCAGTCTCTTTTAATAATAATAAACTGCAGTCGAGATTCTGCATGGAGACCAACTCATTATATATACCCCTTCTTATGATGCCTTAAACATAGTGAAGCAAAAAAAAATGAAAAATAATTTAATCAAAAAAGAAAGAGTCCGCATAAATGCGAACTCTTTCTTTTTTACAGTTTCCGATAAATCCGTTCCTTTGAATCAAAGTCCTCATAATCCTCCGAAAAGGATGATGTATGAAGAGTTTCCTTGCTGCCGACTGCAAGGAAGCCATCTTTACAAAGACTGTCATAAAACAACTGATTAACATAGGTCTGTAATTCGCCGGTAAAATAAATCATCACATTCCGGCACATGATGATATGGAACTCATTGAACGAACCATCAGTAACTAAATTATGCTGGAAAAACACAATGTTTTTAAGGAGACCCGAATCAAGATAAGCATTTTGATAATCGGTTGTATAATACTCCGAAAATTCCTGGTTACCTCCAGCTTGCAGATAGTTTTTCGTATAAGACTGCATTCTATTTAAAGGTAATATCCCTTTTTCCGCATGACGGAGGACTTCATCATTCATATCAGTGGCATAAATTCTCGCCTTATCATAAAGTCCCTCCTCCTTGAGGATGATTGCCATGGAAAAGGCTTCTTCACCGGTTGAACATCCCGCATGCCAAATTCTGATTTCAGGAAGTTTTTTCAGGAGCGGTACAATATTTAAACGAAAGGCTTTAAAGAAATCCGGATCGCGAAACATTTCTGTGACATTTATTGAAAAATCTCTCAATAGCTTCTCGACATACCCTTTTTCATATAAAACCATTTCAATCATTCCGCTGATCCTGCGAACATGGTCCAGCCTCATTCTATTTTCAACTCTTCTTTTTATTGAAGAACGCATATATTTACGAAAGTCATAGCCAGAAACGGAATAAATGGCCTCTAGCAATAATTCTATTTCTAAATCTTCTCTTTCTTCAATCGTTAAAGTATCCTTCATGAAAATCCTTCCCCACCCATACTATCAATCAATTAGTCAGCCATACTCTTAGGACTGATAGCAGCTGATCCAATTTTAAAGGTTTGCTGACATAATCGGAAGCGCCGGCCTTCAGGCATTTTTCCCTATCGCCTTTCATCGCTTTTGCAGTTAACGCGATGATTGGAAGATCCTCGAATTTACTTTGCTCGCGAATTCTGGTCATCGTTTCGTAACCATCCATACCCGGCATCATGATATCCATCAATATAACATCTATATTGTTACCTTTTTCAAGGAGTTCCAAACATTCAAAGCCGTTTTCAGCTGTAAGGATTTCCATCCCCTCATGCTTCAGCGCATTTTTCAGGGCAAATATATTGCGGTGATCATCATCGACTACCAGTACTGTTTTATTGCAGAAAGGTTTGACCTTATCCCGATCTTCTTCATCCATCATACCTGCATCCGGTTCTCCCTGCTCGCCAAAAGGCGCGGCAGAATCATCGTGGTTAGCTGCTGCCACTTCCGGAGAAGCAGCTATTGCTTCGTCGACATTTTTGAAGCCCTCTGGCATGCTTGGAATAAAGAAAGTAAAGGTACTGCCTTGCCCTTCTTCACTATCTACAATGACCCAGCCTCCCAGAAGTTTGGCAAACTCCCGGCAAATCGATAGCCCAAGTCCTGTACCGCCATATTTTCTCATTGTAGCTCCGTCACCTTGCTGGAATGCTTCAAAGATAAGCTTTTGCTTCTCTTTTGATATTCCGATGCCAGTATCCGTCACCTTAATTTCAACCCAATTGCTCGCTCCTTTTGTCTGTATCCATTGTGCTACATTTTCTTCATCAGCTTTTTTGATTTGGACAGACACAGAACCTTTTTCCGTGAATTTAAATGCATTGGATAGCAGGTTTTTCAAAATTTGCTGGAAGCGCTGTTCATCCGTAAAGAAAATATCCGGAACGTTTTTACTTTTTTCGATTATAAAGTCAATGTTCTTTTTCTTCGCTACATGATCGAAGTTACGGTGCAATAACTCAGGAAGCTCACTCAGATTCATTTCATCAAAGACCACTTCAAGCTTTCCGACTTCAACTTTTGATAAATCCAAAATGTCATTGATCAACGTTAATAAGTCTTGACCTGATGAATTAATGACACGAGCGAACTCCTGTTGCTCTTCATTTAATTTACTATCATTAGGATCTGAAAGCATTTCCGATAAAATCAGGATACTATTGAGCGGTGTCCGCAATTCATGGGACATATTTGCCATGAATTCCGATTTATATTTTGAACTTAACTTCAATTCTTCCGCTTGTTTTTCAAGATTCAGTTTAGCGACTTGAAGCTCTTTCGATTTTTCTTCCGTTTCACGATTTCTCTCTTCCAATTGTTCATTGATCATTCGCAACTCTTCAGCCTGTGTTTGCAGTTCCTCTGATTGGGCTTGCATTTCCTCTGACTGTGATTGCAATTCTTCCGATTGAGCCTGTAACTCTTCAGTCTGTGCCTGTGATTCTTTCAATAAACGCTCTATTTCCATCCGGCCCTCAACATTATTGATCGTGATGCCCAGAGTATCAAGAACCTGGTTCAGGAACGTTTTTTGCAGCTTCGTAAAGGCCTCCAAACTCGCCAGTTCAACCATCGCCACCACTTCATCCTCAAAAATGACTGGCGCAATGACAATGCTTTTCGGGTTGACTTCCCCCAATCCTGTCGTAACCAATTGGAAATCCTCAGGGATATCTTCGATGACTTTGGATTTCTTTTCAAGGGCACATTGACCGATCAAACCTTCGCCAAGACGGAATTCACGCCTGCCCGAATCTTCGCCATCTCCAGCAAAGCTGGCAAGCTTCACAAAGCGCATATCCACACCCTCACCCCGTTTGACGTAAAAAGCTCCAATTGAAGCTCCCATCATTGGTGCAAGTCTTGTAATGAACCGGTCAGCAAGGACTTCCACATCAACAATGCGCTGATACATGGTAGCTATATCTGCAACACGGGTCTGAATCCAGTTCTGTTCACTGATCTTTTCAGTGAAATCTTTTTCTTTTTGGTTATAGATTTCAAGCGATTCCGCCATATCATTGAACGATTTCGCTATATCCCCAATTTCATCAGTGGTCCGAACCGGAATTCTTGGTATGACCGACAAATTTTTATAATCGATATTTTTGATGACCTTCGTAATCGATTGCAGATCTTTCGATGTGCTCCGAATCATCCAAACAACCGTTACGGAAATGACCAAAATGCTGAGAATAACTGCAAAAATTACAAAACCGATCATATCTTCATAGGTTTGTTTCGAATTACTTAAGGTATCTTTCATGACACCTTCTTGGTAATCCTTAAATTCATCCATCGTACTGATGACTTTCGATCGTTTTTCCCTTTGGTCATCCATCAGGCTTGAAAGATTATCAGAAGAGTTTCCCGATTTTATCTTTTGGATGAGCTCAGCCTCCGTTATGGAGTAAGAAGCATATTGGGTCTCGAACTCCTTCAATAGCTGCTTCGCTTTCGCCTTATTTAACGAACCTGATAACCCGGCAATTTTTGATTCAATCAAACTATGATTTTCATTGATGATTTCGAGGCTTTCTGCTCTTTCTTCTTTATTTGCATCATTAGCTGCAAACAAAATCTCACGGTCCGATCTAGAAAAAAGCTGACGGATTTCCATCGAAGCTTGAACCTTATCATAGCGATTCTCAACTATTTCAGTCATGCTGCTCTTTAAATTGTTTAGCGTAAACATCATGAATGAAAGTAAAATAGCCAAGAAAAGCAAGATCAAACCAAATCCCAACATTTGCTTTTTCTTAAAACCCATTTTCCCGCCCACCTTCAATACTTATTTATACCAGCCCGAAATTAGCGGCATTGCAAAATACTAGAACTCACCTTATATTCTTTGAAATGATATATAGATAGTTTCATTGCTCAAAATCAATTTTAACATTTTCCGATCTAAAATGGTTACCTTCACTATCATTTTACATGAATTCCTTTTCCAATTAAGTAACAGTCTGCCTTACCATTGTCATATATGGTTCGTACATAATAAAAGCCGAAAGTTTTCACTTTCGGCTTTTGGTGTGATCCTGTTTATTTAATCTTCTTCACTTCAACATATAAAACATGGTGGCCGTCCATTTCCTTTACAGTAAATTCATATCCGGCGTATTCAATTCTATCTCCGACAGCAATTTCAAATCTGCCTGTCAGGAACCATCCACCCAATGTATCGATATCTTCCTCCGGCAAATCGATCGCAAGGGTATCATTGACATCTTCAACCAATGTTTTAGCATCGAATACATAATGCCCTTCATCAATTTTTTGAATGAGCGGACGTTCATCCTGATCAAATTCATCACGGATTTCCCCGACGATTTCTTCAAGGATGTCTTCAACCGTTACAAGACCAGCTGTTCCGCCATATTCATCGGTCAAAACTGCCATATGGATCCTTTCCTTCTGCATTTTTAGCAGCAGATCATGAATGGCGATCGTTTCAAGAACACGGATGATGGGTGTTACAAAGGAATCCACCGTTAAAGCCGTTACATTATCTTCTGTAATCGTCGCTGTATAAAGGCGTTTGATATTGACCATTCCCACGACATTATCTTTATCTCCGTCTATGACCGGATACCTTGTGTACTGTTCTTCCTGAATCAGTTCAACAACTTCCAATAATGGCATGCCTTTTTCGATAACGGTCATTTCCGTACGGGGAACCATGATTTCATTGGCAATGCGCTCATCAAATTCAAATATCTGATTGACATATTTGTATTCCGATTGGTTGATCTCACCGCTTTTATAGCTTTCCGATAAAATGATGCGCAGCTCTTCTTCGGAATGGGCCATTTCGGACTCGGAAGCAGGCTTTAATCCGAACATGCCCGTCAGGAGACGTGCAGAACCATTCAGTACCCAAATGAATGGGTACAAAATGCGGTAAAAGAGAATTAATGGCTTTGCAAATAGCAAGGTCACCTCTTCTGCCTTTTGAATCGCAACTGTTTTCGGTGCGAGTTCGCCGACTACAACATGAAGGAATGTCACGGAACCGAACGCGATCAGGAACGAGATGATGTGACTTACAGATTCCTCTAATCCCCATTTAGTGAACAATGGTTTTAAGATTGCCTCGACCGTCGGTTCACCCAACACCCCTAAACCTAGGGCTGTTACTGTAATCCCCAATTGACAGGCAGATAAGTACTCATCGATATGCGATGTCACTTTCTTGGCTGCGAGGGCATTTCTATGCCCTTCTTCAATTAATTGATTGATCCGGGAACTTCTGACTTTCACGATTGCAAATTCCGATGCAACGAAAAATGCGGTTAATGCTATTAATGCAGCTACTGCCAATAATTTTATAAAAATCTCCAATATGTGCGGGTTCTCCATATAGTTCCAATCCTACTGTTCTTCGGATTAGACATATATGGCTTAATCCCAAGCACCTCCTGTATAAATGGTTATTTTCGTTTAATAAGCATTTTTGCCTTATAAGATGAACCAAAACCATTTAGCCTATATCGTTACTATGCACCTTTGTGCATAAAACTATAGAGATAAATTTTAATCATACGAGCAACACTAGTAATGATTGGATCAAGGCCATGCTTTCACGGGATATCTGTTTTTTTAGAAGAAGCTCACTTTTTCCGTCCTTTTCAATCAAGCTGATGAATTCCTGAAGTTCTTCGTTCAGGCCATCCATTTTATTCTTGAGCTGAAGACCTTTTGCCTCAATTGCTGATGCGGCTTCCTTATCCTTTTTAAGTATTTCTTTAATATCTTCCAATGAAAGGTTTTCTCTTTTGTATCCTTCGATACGGCGGAGCCTTTCAAGTTCACCGACTGAATAATAACGGTAATTAGAGGCGGAACGTTCTGCTTTAAGCAAGCCAAGATTCGTATAATAATCTACGGTTCGTTTCGTAACATTCGCCATTTCCGCCAACTCGCCAATTTTTAAAGTCTCGTTCCCAACATAGCCCCTCCTAACCGTCACGTTATGGTTTAGACAAATCTTCATGACATTTTATTCTATTCTATAATCGTACATTATTTTAATTGAAATGAAAAATATTTATTATGCTCTTTACCCCTTATTGGAAAAATAAAAACCGATTAATTGAATAATCGGTTCATTTTTTGAGAGTGTATAAAATATGAACGCTGATTGGAACGTGAGGCACTTGTTTTCCGCGGTCGGTCCGGGAGCCTCGAACACTCGAACAACCGCTCCAATCAACTTTGTTTAAAAATTAAGATGGAACCCTTTTTATCTACAAACTCAAACCGATTAATGGTTTAGTTTATGATCTATTCCAGTGGTGTTTATTTTTTTGTTTTATCTGAGAGTTGATTGCTCAGTATCTTAGGACCGCACTGGCATAGGGAAGAATGCTTTAGCTTTTTTATTGGTGTTCCACATGTTTCACAAACTTTTGCTACCATTTATACTGTCCTCCTAACTTTTGTTTCATGATAAATATATTATACTACTTTTATAATGATAATCAATACTAAATTAAAATAATTATAAATAAGACCACCTTTTGTTTTATTAACCTTTCTCTTCACAAGTGATTAAAATAAGGATAAAATATAATAAAACGCATAAGGAAGGTTGGTATTATATGACGAGTGAAATTCGTTCCATTCCCCGTCCCTTAGTCCGTACGAATCAATGGGTCATTTTGTTAAGCGTAGCTACCGCCTTATTGACGGGACAAATATGGATATTAGCCATTCCTTTAACAGCGGGGCTTTTGGGTCTTCTCTTTAATTTCAATCCAGTGATGCGTCTGGCAAAGCTCTTTCTTAAAAAGAAACCGTCCGATTATATTCCTGAAGATCATTCACAGCAACAATTCAACCAGGCAATAGCAGTCGTTTGCTTAGGACTTGGATTCACTTCTTTTTTGCTTGGTTGGAATGTTACCGGTTATATATTTACCTTGATGGTCGGAGTGGCTTCACTCATAGCCATTCTTGGATTCTGCATCGGCTGCTTCATCCTTTATCAATGGAAGCAATATTCCTATCGCCGATCACTACGCTAATAGCACACATAAATGGGACTGACATTCGTCAGTCCCATTTTATTATTCGGTTGCACGTAAGGAATTACTCTTTTTGACCCAAATGGCGGCCAATGCAATCAGCAATAATAATACAGCTTGCGGCACCAGCGTTTCCATTGTTGGATAAAGACCTATCGTTTCTGCAAATGGGAAGGAGCTGATCGTATTTGTCTGTATCACTTGAGAAACCTGAAGTGAGTGGATGGAGACTCCAAGAATCTTGAAAGCCAAGGCATATATGAGTATCGTTGCCACTTTAAAGAATAGGGTCATCGGTAATTTCACACTGTACCGCAGCATGATGAAACCAATTACCACTAAAATGAGGAAGGCAAGGAAAATCCCGCTCAGCAGCTGCTTTAATTCCATATAAGGAGCCATTCCTGCATAAAAGATAATCGTCTCGGCACCTTCACGGAAGATGGATAGAAAACTGATTAAAGCGAAAGAGATGATGCTCCCAGTCGCAATGGCTTGGTTCATTTGCTTGCTGATATATCGGTTCCATGCATGGACGTTCGATTTACTATGAAGCCAAAGACCAATTGTCAACATCATCAATACGGCTATTATCCCAGTGATTCCCTCAATATATTCCCGGCTTGAAGCAGCCGTGATCTGAGAGAAAACGATATTGATTATGACCGCCAATATGGAACTGGCAACTAACCCCGCACCAACTCCTGTCCAAATCCATTTTTGTTTGTCCGCTTGCCCGATTTTCTTTAGGAAAGACAGCAATGTAGCTACAATCAAGAGTGCTTCCAATCCTTCCCGTAAAAGGATCAGAGCTGCATCCCATGTTGTATAACCCGTATCCTCAATTAAAGGGAGTAACCTTGTGTTTAAATCGGTTACGATTCCCTTTGCTTCATCCGCCTTTACATTTTCCGATTGCAATAGGCTGATTGCGGTCGGGACCTTCGTTTCCATATCGCTGTAAAGTTTGCTATCCCTTGTGGAAACCTCCCCTTCTACATTAGGCCAAATTGTTAAGATTTCATTTAGCTTATCAACGGCAGAATCGATTTCATCCTTTTCAATATCCGTTGCACTTCCTTGTAAAAGTTGTGTTACATCCCCAAGTGAATAGGTGTTTTTCTGGCTTCCTACTTCAACTTTACCAGCAAGGAAATCCTCGATTAAACCCTTCAATTCAGTTAGATTTTTTTGGGCTTTTTCCGGATCAGGTGGATCTTGGGTAATCGCTATCCGCACAAAGGCCATTTTCGTTTCGAACTCACCATATGTAGCAACACTTTTCTCTCTGACAATGACCTCTGCATCGGTCCATTGATTCAAGAGATTGGTATATTGAACTTTAGCTTGATCAAAGTCGCCTTCAGTTATCAAAGCCTCCAACTTATCTATCAATGGAAGTATCGCTTGTAACCGTTCTTTATAGTCAGTCTTGTCAACAGGGTTTTCGCTTGTATCATAAATAACAAGCGTACTTGATAATGCTGATAATCGCTTTTTGATTTCATCTGTGGAGGCTTGGTCGCTCACAGCACGTTTTACTGCGGATAGCTTCTCGTCGACTTTCCTCGCACTTTCGCTGTCCGTTTTTATCGTTTTCCAATCTTGCTCGAATCGCTCGATATTTTTCGATACTTCCTCAAGGTCGCCTGATTTCACCTTCATTAAACTATCGCCAATATAAACAAAGAGCTGATCGTGGTTTTCACCCGCCGAAACCATCTTAATATCAGTCGAAAGAAATAAAAGACTGACGACTAAAACAAATATTCCACTCTTCCATCTAGAAACGGTCATAGTGGTCCCTCCTTATTCATGAACTAAAATCGCCAACTGGATAATATCCATGCTGGCGATTTTCACATCCTCATTTGAAATGATATTTATCCAAAAAGGGAATCCCCGATATAGCCACCCTTTTTCACACCTGGTAAACAAGCGAACATGGCACTGCCCCTGTGAACGATATATTCGTTGAGCTTATCATTTTTCGCCAGTCGTTCTTGAATCGGTATGAATTGTTTACTTGGGTTTCGCTGAAAACAAATGAATAGCAAGCCTGCATTGAAGCTCCCTGTTTTGGGATCCATTCCATCTGCATACGAATATGGACGCCGCAATATCTTTGCTTTTCCGTCCCCTCTGGAGAGACTTACATGTGAATCCTCTGGAATGATCCGATTTCCATTTGGGTCTTTAGCTTCGAGATCCACGGTATCGAACTCATTTTTCATTCCTAGTGGAGCTCCACTGTCGCGATGACGGCCAAACGTATTTTCCTGTTCTTTCAATATAGTCCGGTCCCAAACTTCAATGTACATCTGGATTCGCCTCACCACCATATAACTGCCTCCAACAAGCCAGTCAGGACCATCCCCCGCCTTCACCCAAACATGCTCATTCATTTCATTATTATCATTCGTATCCGGATTGACGGTCCCATCCTTAAACCCGAAAAGGTTCCGCGGTGTCGTTTTTTGTGAATCGGCTTGCTTAGTCCGTTGAAAACCTGTTTGTGCCCAATGAATGATCGCTTTCCCTCTGCCGATCCTCACTAAGTTCCGGACGGCATGGAAAGCCACTTGAAGATCATCTGCACATGCTTGAATACAAATATCCCCACCGCTCCATTCTTCTTCTAAAGCATCTAAAGGGAATTGGGGCAGGTCCTTTAATTCAGCAGGTCTTTTTGATTTCAAACCAAATCGATCTTTGCCATCCTTCGAAAACAGGGTCGGACCCACTCCAAAAGTGATCGTTAAATTGGAAGGTGATAATTCTTTCGCTTCCCCCGTATCCTTTGGGGGCATATTCGTATTAAGTGATGTATCACCAATCAAATTCCCCGCTGTCATCTGAGCCGCAGCCTCTGTCCAATCCTTGAATAACTGGATTAAGTCCGATCTTTTATCCGTGGTTACTTCCAATGACGCGAAGTAAAGGTTATCTTGCGCTTCAGTGGTGATACCAGCTTGATGTGCTCCATAAAAAGGTACAATATCCTTAGTTTGTCCCTTCGCCTTTTGTTCAGAAAGTGTCAGCAGCCCGCCAAATCCGGATGCTCCTATCACGACTCCGATTCCACCCACTCCTGCCGTTTTCAGCATGTTACGACGACTCACCTTTTTTGTAAAAAGTCCGGTTTCATCTTTCGGCGTATGTTCTTTCAATTAAGATTCCTCCGTTACAATCCCTATTTGCGAAAGTGGTTCAGCCAATGCATCAATTGCTTGACTTAACTCTTTGACTTCAGATTCCTTTAAATCCGTATATGAGATGTATCCATCCCCTTCTTTATGCTTTTCAAGCAAGTCGTATACATCGTCAAAACGTTGTTGGATTTCCGCAGCAAGCTTCGCATCCTTTTCTTTCAGCGCTGGAGTAAGCAGTTCATAGATCTTCTCTGCTCCTTCAACATTAGCCACGAAATCATATAAATCGGTATGGGAGTATCGGTCCTCTTCTCCTGTCACTTTACTTGTGGAAACTTCATTCAATAAATCCACCGCACCCGTGATCAACAAATCGGGAGTAACCTCAACCGTTTCAACTTTGGCCCGAAGCAAATTGACATCACTCATTAATTGATCTGCATACTTTTCGTAGCCCTTCGTTGTATTTTCTTGCCATAACCCCATTTCAATCCTATGGTAACCGCCCCAGTCTTCATCTTTGACATCCCCTTCACGCGCATCGATTTTGGGATCAAGATCGCCAAAAACTTCAGCGATGGGTTCCGCTCTTTCATAATGCATCCGTGCTGGTGCGTATAATTCCTTCGCCTTTTCAATATCACCGGCAGATACGGCCGCAGTGAATTCTTCCGTTGCGTTTACGAACTCTTCTATTTCACCAATGGCATATTCCCGGTACTCGCTAGATACACCATCAAGCTTACTCGCACTCACTTCTTTGGCATTATCATCTGCCGGCTTGGCTTCTTCCTTTTCCTGCGCACAGCCAAATAATAGACTGGTTGATAATAAGACCGCTAATGACGCCTTTGCTTTTTTCATAGTGTATTCTCCCTTTAAATGATTTGTAGATTCATATTAACAGATAATGAAATTCATTATCAATATATATTTTAATGGAAACAGACATTGTTCATTCTCTTCCAAAGTATTTAACTCTATCCCTTTTCCTTACGCAGGATAAGTAGCTCCCAGCTGGCTAAAAATAATAAAGGCAGCCTACATATCAGCTACCTTTCACGCTCACTCATTAACTTGTCATTTTCTTTATCCATGATTTTTGTGATTTCCTCAACAAATTGATTGATCAATATCAGCTCTTGCTCATTATAAGCTGAGCATAATTCTTTTGTGGCCGTGGAGAGCGATTGATAGTGCGATTTAATCTGTTCCTGCCTTTCTGGTATCGGCATAATCATGACCTTTCTTCCGTCCAATTGGTCTCGTTCCCTTTTAACATAACCCGATTTCTCAAGGCGATTGATCAGTGCCGTTACCGAACCCGTGCTCAATCCTGTAATTTTGGATAATTCACCAGCGGTAATCGGTCCTGTTTCATTCAATATTTCAGCACTCTTTAAGTCCGTATGGGACACCCCTATTTTCTGGGCCATATTTTGTTGAAATAAAACGGATCTCATTCCATACCGCTGCAATCTGTGTGTTAAACTCTCTAACAGAGCTGAATTCAACCTATTATCGCTTGACATAAAATGCCACCCCTTTTACACTTGAATTTATCTTGATTATCAAGATAAATGTTTTGTTTCATCTTAACGTTTACCCTTCAACCATGTAAAGGAAAATTCATGAGCTGGTTGATATGAAGGAGGAAAATAAATGAACGTTCAAAAAAAACAAAAATTCATTGTTGCCGGTTTACTACTGGGTATCCTGATGTCAGCAATGGATAATACGATTGTTGCGACTGCGATGGGAACGATCGTTTCTGATTTAGGCGGATTTGATAAGTTTGTATGGGTGACATCTGCCTATATGGTCGCCACGATGGCAAGTATGCCGATATTCGGTAAGCTTTCGGACATGTATGGAAGAAAGAGGTTTTTTATTTTCGGACTTATAGTCTTTTTGATTGGTTCCGCATTATGCGGCATGGCTCAGAGCATAGTGCAGTTAAGTATCTTCCGTGCAATCCAAGGGATCGGCGGAGGCGCCTTGATGCCTATAGCCTTTACGATTATTTTTGATATTTTCCCACCTGAAAAACGGGGAAAATTAACTGGCCTTTTCGGGGCTGTATTTGGGGCATCAAGCGTATTGGGACCACTTTTAGGTGCTTATATTACTGAATACTCCAGCTGGCACTGGATTTTCTACGTCAATGTTCCGATTGGAGTCATTTCTTTATTTTTCATCTGGAATTATTACAAGGAGTCACCCAACACCCAGGAGCAAAAAATTGATTGGGGTGGCGCAGCAACTCTCGTCATAGCCGTTATCAGCTTAATGTTCGCTCTTGAACTAGGCGGGGAGTATGGTTGGAGTTCCTCTCCCATCATAGGCCTGTTTGCCAGTTTTGTGGTTTTCTTCGTTTCATTTTTCTTTTTTGAAAAAAGAGCAAAAGATCCCATCATTTCATTATGGCTGTTTAAAAGGCGATTATTTGCCACTTCTCAGATTTTAGCCATTCTTTATGGCGGCACATTCATTATTTTAACCGTCTATATCCCGATTTTCGTGCAGGCAGTTTACGGTGGTTCCGCAACAAATGCCGGACTGATCCTAACTCCCATGATGCTTGGCTCTGTATTCGGCAGTGCAATTGGCGGGATATTCAATACAAAGACAAGCTTTCGCAACTTAATGACGATTTCTGTCATCTGTTATTTTGCAGGTATGCTTCTATTAGGGACCATCACCCCTGATACCAGCAGGACTTTATTAACTTTGTACATGATTCTGACTGGATTTGGCATGGGCTTTTCTTTCTCCCTTTTGCCTATTGCGTCCATTCACAACTTGGAACCTAGATTCAGGGGGTCGGCCAATTCAACAAACTCCTTCCTCCGGTCATTTGGGATGACACTCGGTGTAACGATTTATGGAGCGATTCAGACCAATGTATTCCAAAGTAAAATGACGGATGCATTTAAAGGAATGCAAGGAGGTCCGGATACAGCCGGATTGATGGAGGACCCACGTCAGCTCTTCCAATCGGAAGCACGTGCGGAGATTCCGGATTTTATCCTGGATAAAATCGTTCATGCGATGTCCGATTCGATTTCATTCATCTTCACCTTGGCCCTCATTCCGATCGGTCTTGCTGCAATCACTGTGTTCTTCATGGGAAAAACAAGGGTGGAAACACCTTCAAAAAAGGAATCCTTACAATAAACAAAAAGCGCTGCACTCCCAGCGCTTTTTGTATTTTCATCTCCCTTCTATAAAGGAGGTGAAGATTGCCGAAATATCATTCCACTACTAAAATATAAGTAACACATTCACATACCGAGGTGAGAAGTTTGAAGATCGTATGTTTTGGAGACAGTTTAACCAGAGGCATCTCTTATGTTAGGGGGCGCCTTCGCATCATTAAAGAAAATTATCCAAACTCTTTAGCTAAGCTGACAGAATCTTTGCCATTCGTCGAAGTTTTGAATAAAGGGGTTTTCAATGATAACTCCGACCTGTTGGTTAGCCGGATCGAGAAAGACGTCATGTCGGAAAATCCCGATATCGTATTAATAGAGGTCGGTGGAAATGACTGTAACTTCCATTGGGACGAAGTAGCCAAGAATCCAGAAGGTGACCATGAGCCCATCGTTCCAATCGAACGCTACCTGGAAAATGTCACACAACTTGTCAAGCAGGTTCAGGACAAGCATATAACCCCTATCCTTTTAACTCTTCCGCCACTGGATCCTGCCAGATATTACAGATCCATCGCCGATAAGTTCGGTCATTCAATCGGGCATTTCGTTTCCCATGTCGGCGGTATTGAACATTGGCATGGGATGTATAATCGCCAATTGAAAAGCCTTGCAGAGGAACTAAAGGTACCTTTGATCGACGTCCGTTCCCATATTAAATCCTCCGGTGACTTGGGTCCCTTGATTAGCGATGATGGCATCCACCTCACTTCAGAAGGATACCAGCAAATGAGCCTGGCCATTTTCAGTGATTTACTGAAGCATATGGAAGAAGATATGTTTCCTAAAGCCATAAAACGGTAAAAAGGCAAAGCATGGCGCTTTGCCTTTTTGGGTTTTACAGACTTTTCACTTCCACGTTTTCCGGAAGCTTGAAAGGGTTTTCGGTATTGATCCGGTCATAAAACATCATCCCGTTCAAATGATCTAGCTCATGTTGAAACACGATTGCAGCAAAGCCCTTCAGCCGCATCTCTATTTCCTCACCATTACCGTCAAAAGCTTTGATTTTAACCCGTTCATAACGCGGTACATATCCTTTAATATCACGGTCGACAGAAAGGCAGCCTTCACTTTGCGGTAAATAGATCATTGTGGCGGAATGGCTGATGATTTTCGGATTCACAAGGGCATATTCAAACAGCTTCCCCTTTTCGTCGGGAAAATACATGACGAACATGCGTTTATTCAAGCCTATCTGATTGGCAGACAACCCAACTCCTTCACGCAAGTTGAACTTCTTTTGGAGTTTTGGATCCTGACTGTTTTTCAGGTATTGCATCATGCATTCCAGCGTTTCACGATCCTCATCCGAAATCGGCAGGCTAACTTCATCCGTTACCTGACGCAGAATTGGATCCCCTTCTCTAACGATATCCTTCATCGTAATCATATAGTCTTTTATAAATTTACTCATAGAACTTCACACTCTTCTACCATTTTATTTTTTCATGACTTAGACCATTTCACTTTAGCATTTCGCATTTAAAAAGTCTAATATCCCGGATAGATTAAATATTTCTAAATTCCGGACTCTTTAAACTCTCATACATAAGTGTCATTTCTTTCCTTTAACATTATTTACCTTTAATTTAAGGTACAAAGACCTATAGATTACATGTTTAAAAATTTTATACTGAATATATATACTTAAAGGAGATGAAAAATTGAACTCGAACTCTAAATTAGTTTCGAAATTGCTGCCGTTCCTTACGGCTCTCATTGTGATAATTGCTGGAATCAGTTGGTATGCTGTTACTCAGTCAAAGGATATGGTCATTCCTTTTTCATCGGTGGAAAAAACGATTAAAGCCCAAAATGGAGCTCCTGTCACCATTGAAGAAAAAAGAAATGGCACTCTTCACATCTCCACACCAGATGGAGAATACGTTTCAAGTATTCCTCCCAACAGTCAAATGATCAATAAACTTGTCGAAACTTATAACGTTCAATATTCTTTTTCATCAACTAATAAATCAGCATTATGGATTTTAGGCGGGTTAATGGCGGCCCTCGTCACAACCGGTGTCATTATACAGAAAAAATCAAAGGGCGGATTGCGGATCGGCAGCAAAAAGCAAAGCCTTTCCACCCCAAAACCCCTGCCAGAGATAACTTTGGATGATGTAGGCGGTTTGCAATCCGAAATCAAACAGGAGATCCTTCAGACACTTACTACACTAAAGGAACCTGAACGTTCAGCTAAAATTGGAATTAAGCCGCCTCAAGGCATTTTATTATACGGCCCTCCTGGAACGGGGAAAACGCTGCTTGCACAGGCAATTGCAAAAGAGCTTGGTGCAAACTTCTTCTCAACGAGCGGTTCAGCCTTCAACGAAATGTTTGTTGGAGTCGGCGCAGCCCGTGTCCGCAGCCTTTTCCAAAATGCACGTAAACAATCGCCAGCTGTCATTTTCATCGATGAAGTGGATGCATTGGCTGGTAAAAGGAAACCCCACGGCGGGGAAGAAGGCGAAAAAACGTTAACCGAACTGCTTGTCCAATTGGATGGGGGCCATCCAAATGAAGGTATTTTATTCATTGCAGCGACCAACCGGAAAGATATGCTCGATGAAGCATTTCTACGTCCGGGCAGGATCGATTTCTCTTTCCAAGTCCCACTTCCGGATACACAAGGAAGAAAGGAAATCATCGATATCCATACGAAGGGAAAGCGTCTAGCGACAGATGTCCTGGCTTCCCTGGATGAGTTGGCTGAAAGTACATCCGGTTTCTCCGGCGCTGACTTAAGCTCCCTGTTCGATACTGCCTCACGTCATGCCCTGAGGAATGAACAGGATATGATTCGTAAACAGGATCTTGATTACGCGATTGACCGTACGATACTTGGAGCGACATCACGTACCTTGAATGATGCGGATACGAAGCGGCGTGTGGCCATTCATGAAAGTGGACATGCCCTGATTGCTGCTTTGACAAAGCCTGGCTCCGTTAGAAAGGCGACCATCATTCCGCGTGGGGAAGCCCTTGGATATGTAGCGCCGATACCAAAAGAGCTCCATCTGGCAACAGCCAGTGAATTGCTTGATCAAGTCAAAATGATTTTGGCAGGCGGCGTGGCGGAAAGAATGTATTTAGGGGAACATAGCATAGGTGTAGGCGGAGATGTACAGCAGGCGAAACATCTGCTGGAACAAATGGTCGATACCGGAATGCTTCAAGATGGATTCACCCTCACCTTCAATAAAGGTGAGAAGGAGCAAAAGATGCAGGAATTATTCACGAAAGCGATTCAGGAAACGGAAATGTTGATTGACTCGAATCGCCTACAATATGAAGAACTCGTTGAAGAGTTATTGAAAAAAGAGACACTTGAGGGATCTGAAGTTCAGCGTATCGTTGACGCTTCGGAAATAACCGGTATATGCTCGAATGCATAATACTCTTCTCCACTAAGTCTTAAGAACTGATTTCCAGAGCCTGTTTGCAATAAAACAGGCTCTTTTTTTCAGCTGCAAAGCCAATCTTTAATTAATATTTTATGTAGGCAGTCCCTGTGCCGCTAGCAAAATGAAAGGGAGGTCACTGGCAAAATCACAGTGGCCTTCCTGTTACTTAACCGCTTCTGACCTGTTTTACACCAAGGGATTTAGCCATATGTTGTTTCGGTATCTTGGCCTTAAAATCATCCTTTTTCAAACGCATCGCAAATAATAGGGCTATGACGAGCAAAGCCACAGAACCTAGGAGAGCAAATTGATAGGATATTAAATTAACATGGTGCTCCCCATTCGTTCCTATCGAGCTAGTGCCCACTTCCCCCAGAATGCTGGCTAGGATGGCTACACCAATGGCCGAGCCAATCCGGTTTTGGACATTGAACAATGTGGCCGCCATTCCCATCGAAGCAGAGTTGATATTGGTGAAAGTGGAAAACTGTACGGCCACGACAGTATGTCCCAAACAGATACCGACGCTAAATAATAAGGCACGAAGGAACCAGGGGTTGGCTGTCGGCCCGACAATGCTGATCAATGTATAAATGATGATTGTACCAAGCAGCCCTATCCGGATCACCTGATGTATGCCCAGTTTCTTCGTAGTCCAAGGCATCATCCGGGAGGCCACCATCAAACCTATAGCTTCCGGGAAAGTGGTCAGCCCGCTTTCTAAAGCTGAAGCATGAAGCGAACTTTGATACATTAACGGGAACACGAAGAGCATCCCCAATAAGCCCGCCATTGAAAATAATGAAATGATGCCCAATGTCCGAAACAATCGATCGGATAATAAACGCAAATCAAGCATCGGTTCGTTCACACGCAGCTCCGATAGAATAAATGAGAGAACAAGAACTGCACCGATAATTCCTGTATACATGATAACGGGGGAACCCCATCCTTTAGATGGCCCTAAGCTCATTGCATACATCAGCATGGAAAAGCCTGCAGCTGACAATAAGAATCCTGGAATGTCCAATCTGCCAGCAGTTGATTCTTTATTTTCTTTTAAAAACCATACACCGAATATCAGGACCATAATTCCGAAAGGGACATTTATATAAAATGCCCAGCGCCAAGACAGCTGCTCCGCAAGGAATCCGCCAACAATCGGACCAACAGCTGGTGCGAAAGCTATGGGAAGCACAAGGGAACGAGACACCTTTGGGCGTTCTTCAACAGAGAACGTTCTAAATAATATGGCCATTCCAATTGGTGTAAGGATCCCGCCTCCTGCCCCCTGCAAAACCCTGAACAAATTCAAGGTTTGAAGATTATTAGCGAATCCGCATAAAAAGGAGGCTGCCGTAAAGACACCCAATGCCATCAAGAAGATTTTCTTGGTTCCAAAACGATCCCCAAGCCACCCAGCTACCGGAAGGAATACAGCCAGGCTTACTAAATATCCAACATTAATGCCACTGGCTGAAGAGGGATCAAGGTTAAATTCACTACTGATCGTTGGCAGGATCACATTGACAATCGTCCCGTCCATCGAAACCATGAACATCGCTATGACATAAACGATGCTAACTACTATTTTAGGGTCCATTTGCATCCTTACTTTCATTTTGTTCCATCAATGCTAGCAACTAGTTTTATGTATTTCCAGCAGTCCTCTCGATATATCAATGACCAGCCTTCTGGAATAACCAAAAAGTCGGGCCAAAGGGAATTTCGACCTTCTTCAATTATAAATTCATTGTAGATCCCATTTTCATTCACGAAACGGTTGGTCATCAGTCATTGTCCTCCTTCATAATTTTTTCAAATTCTCGATAGTGAATGCTTGTTAGCTATCTCCTAGCCAACCAATAATGATAATCATTATCAATCATAATCTACAGGTAATGATATATATTTATAACTTACTGGTCAAGTGCCTTCCGTGGATTTACTGAGAAAGTCCTATTTCTTACCAGTCACATTTCTCTTCAAAGCAAAACGCAAAGCCTGTTAATCAAAGGCGGCAAAACTGAAAGATGCCCTTCCCCTTCAGACTCGTTGAATTGAACATTCACTCTGCTGTCCTTCAAGGATTATCGTTTTGATAATTCCAAAGCATTTTCATTCGTGCCGCTTTTATGGGTGCCTTCAAGCTCCCCCTCGCCAAGCAAAAAGGAAATATCACCATCCTTTCCTTGATTCAATCGGGAAAGAAACTTCTCCTCCTCCTCACGGAACCACTTTTTGTTTCAATGGAGAGATGGGCTTCCAGCCATTTCGAAACCGGCAAATCGCCAATCTATCCGGTGGTCAAAGACAAAAGGTTTGGCTGGCAATGGCTTTAGCACAGAAAACGGAGATTTTATTATTGGATGAGCCCACCACCTACCTTGATGATATGGCTCATCAACTAGAGGTTTTGCAAATAGTTGAAAAGCTTAATAAAGAACAAAAAAACAACGACTGTCATGGTATTGCATGATATTAACCATGCGTCCCGGTTTTCACATGAAATCCTAACGATGAAGGAAGGGGAAATCGTTAAAATCGGTAACCCGGGGGAAATCATCACACCTGCCGTTTTAGAGGAAGTCTTTCGTATTCATGCAAGGGTTATGATAGATCCCGGCCAATGGGGCACCCGTTTGTATTGGTTATGACAATTTATCACAGCAAGAAGTATATAAAGAAGCCGTTTTATCCAATTGAAAGGTGTGGTTCGTAAAACGTATAATTCATCAAATGATATTCCCGAATCAACTGATTCAAACCAACACCTCCAAATCCTCGGGTATGGTTTCCACCTGAATTTTATAACATAGTTGATTGGAACTCCTGCTTAGAAAAGCGTGTCTAGGGGAGACCCCGCAGGTGCAAGCCGAGGAGGCTCCCCGACCGCCCGCGGAAAGCGAGTTCCTGGATTTGGAAATCAACATCCAAATTGTACAAGTCATAAAAAAACTGCAGGCAAGCTCACTTTTCTTTGAGTTTGTCTACAGTCTAAAGGGATGTCGACAAGTCGACATCCCTTTTTACAAATTTATAGTTTTTCCAACTGGATGATATCTGGTGTATTTTGTTTCTGGATCCCTGACTTTTGCAACTTCACTGCCGTTCCTTCAGGTAAGTTAGTGAATATAATAGGAGTGACCGTTGATGGTGCATTCCGTTTAATGAAATCTAAATCAATTTCCAAAAGAGGTGTTCCCTTTGTTATTCTTTGACCTTCTTGAACAAGAGCTGTGAACCCTTCTCCATTTAATTTAACTGTATCCAAACCAACATGGATCAGAATTTCCAGACCATTATCCATTTTCAAGCCCAGTGCATGATTTGTCGGGAAGATACTTAGCACTTCCCCATCGATTGGAGATACTAGTTTTCCGTTTACTGGCTCGATAGCAAAGCCATCCCCCATCATTTTCATGGCAAACACTTGATCGGGAACTTGTTCTATCGGTAAAATGGTTCCTTCAATTGGAAGGACAAAGTCATTTGCACCCAAAGCTTGGTTTTCCTCTACTATATCCTCTGCCACTTGTGCAGATGGACTTGTTTTCACTTGGCTTGGGTCGACTCCATCCTTGACAAGCTGTTTCATTGCATTTGCAACGAATTCAACATTCGTTCCAACAATGACCTGTACACTCGATTTATTCAACTTCATGACACCGCGGGCACCATGCCGTTTTAAGGCTGCTTCATTCACATTTCCTGAATCGGCCACTTGTAAACGCAAGCGTGTTGCACAGTTATCAATTAGCTTTATATTCTCTTTACCGCCAAGATCTTGAATGAAAAGCGATCCCATATCGGTATATTTATCCCCTGTTTTCACAATAGTTTCTTCTTCCACTTCTTCCTCATCGTCTTCACGGCCAGGTGTTTTTAAATCCATGATCTTGATGACAAAATAGAAAATCACGAAGTAAACTGCCGCGTATACCAATCCAATCGGGATTAACCATAGCGGTTTTTGCGCAATACCAAAGTTCAAGAAATAATCAATGGCTCCTGCAGAGAATCCAAACCCATGATGGATATCCAATATAACAGCAAGTGCCAGAGAGACCCCGGTTAAAAGGGCATGTATTACATATAACACCGGTGCGATGAACATGAAAAGAAATTCAATCGGTTCAGTGATTCCTGTAAGGAAAGAAGTGAAAGCCAATCCAACAAGCATCCCCGTCACCAATTTACGTTTCTCTTTCTTAGCAGCTGCAATCATCGCTAATGCTGCAGCTGGAAGACCGAACATCATGATCGGGAAAAAGCCGGTCATGAAGGGCCCAGCAGTCGGGTCCCCTGCGAAGAAACGATTTATATCACCTGTCGCTCCATTGTACTCACCAAAGACGAACCAAACCATACTATTCAAGACATGATGCAATCCTACTGGAAGCAATAAGCGATTCAATACGCCGAATACGCCGGCACCCAATGCCCCTGCACCTGTAATCCAGTCACCGACACTATTTATTACATCTTGAATCGGCGGCCACACAAAACCGAATATTCCCGCAAGTATGATCATCGCAAGCGAAGTGATGATCGGGACGAATCGTTTCCCTGAAAAGAATCCAAGCCATTCAGGGAGTCTTATGTCGGAGTATCTATTATATAGAAGAGCGGCAACTATCCCCGATATAATACCGCCTAAAACAGCCATGTTGATTTCTTTATCAATCGCTTGTGTACCATTCGTTAATACAAAGTATCCAACAAGGCCTGATAATGCCGCAGCGCCACTTCCATCTTTGGATAATCCAATCGCTATTCCCAAGGCGAACAATATCGCAAGGTTATCGAATATCGCCTTTCCAGCTGCGGCAATAAAGGCAATATCAAGTAAATCCGGTTGCCCTAAACGAAGCAATAACGCGGCTGCTGGTAAAACGGCAATCGGTAACATTAAAGCTTTCCCAATCTTTTGTAAAAAATTTAACATCGAACTCATCTCCCTTGTACCTAACTTCTTTGATCAACAACAAGATGTATTAAGCGTTTTCATTTTATCAATATAATAACTTTTCTTTGGGATTATACTAGCACAGAAAATATATAGATGTCTATACCAATTTACTTGTAAATATACTATATTCTTCGAAAACTAAGTAAAAATATCATTTTTGTTCTTGATACTACTTAACTGGTCTAGACAACTTTTAATAAAAACGATAAAATGAGGGCAAAATATATGAGACCACTTCATGACTCATTCATTAAGTTTTACTTTCATAAAGGAGATTATGTATGAAAACATTCATTATTAATAATCTGATGGTTCACAGCGAAAAGGAAACATACAAAAATGGGTACATTAAAGTCGTGGATGGAAAAATTGCCGAAGTTGGTCCAGCCAGCCAATACAAACAGGACGATGATGCCAAGGTGATTACTCTTTCACCGGATTATCAGGTAATTCCCGGTGCCATCGACATTCATATTCACGGAGCATCCAATTCCGATGCAATGGATGCCACACTTGACGCATTATCCACAATGGCAAAGACCCTTCCTAAAGAAGGAACCACCAGCTTTCTGGCCACTACAATGACCCAAGCCACCCAAGCCATTGAATCAGCACTTCTTAATGCTGGTAAATATATCGAAAATCAAACTCAGGAAAATGCTGAAATAGTTGGAGTACATTTAGAAGGTCCTTTCATTTCACCGGCCCGTAAAGGAGCACAGCCTGAGGATTATATCGTTGATCCTGATGTCACTCTATTTAAAAGATGGCAGGAAATGGCCGAAAATCAAATCAAGCTTGTAACGCTTGCTCCTGAACAACCGAACGGATTAGATCTTGCCGCCCACTTAAGGGGAACTGGCGTCGTCGCCTCCATCGGCCATTCAGATGCAACATATGACCAAATAGATGAAGCAATCCAGGCAGGGACTACCCACGTTACACATCTTTATAACGGAATGCGTGGACTCCATCATCGCGAACCTGGCGTTTTGGGAGCTGCTTATCTTCGAGATGAGCTATATGTTGAACTTATTGCTGACGGCATTCACTGCAGGTCGGAAATGATCAAGCTCGCATATGACCAAATTACCAGCGAACGAATGATACTGATAACGGACTCACTTCGTGCCAAATGGCTTGAAAAGGGAACCTATGATTTAGGTGGTCAGCCTGTTAATGTTGACGAAACGAAAGCAACGCTTTCAGACGGCACACTAGCCGGCAGTATATTGAAAATGAACGATGCCATCAAGAACACAATGAAATATACCGGTTGTTCCATGACTGACATTATAAAAATGACGGCGGAAAACCCTGCCAAACAACTTCGGATTTTTGACAGAAAAGGAAGCATCCAAGTCGGCAAAGACGCGGATCTTGTAATATTGAATGACCGCTTGGACGTTGAAATGACTTTCTGCAGAGGAAATTTAGCTTTTAAAAAGGAGAATGTATAATGAATATCATACAAGTGCAGGACTACACGGAAATGAGCCGGACAGCCGCAGAAATAGTGATCGGAAAAGTCAAAGGAAATCCGAATATAAAATTGGGCCTTGCAACAGGCGGCACCCCTAAAGGAATGTACGATAATTTGATTGAAGATCACGTGCGTAATCATACTTCATATGAACATGTTACGTCTTTTAACCTTGACGAATATATCGGCTTAAAACCAAATGATCCAAACAGTTACCATTTTTATATGGATGATTCCTTATTCACTCACATCAATATAAATAAAGAGCGTACTCACCTGCCTAATGGCACAGCCGATGACACGAATGGAGAATGTCAACGGTATGACGAAATGATTGATTCCGTGGGCGGGATCGATCTTCAGATACTTGGCATTGGACAAAATGGCCATATTGGTTTTAATGAACCTGGAACTTCCTTCACATCCGGTACACATGTCGTGACACTTGAAGATTCGACGCGCCAAGCGAATGCACGTTATTTCGACTCCATAGACGAAGTTCCGACACATGCCGTTACGATGGGCATTTCAACAATCATGAAAAGCAAAGAAATTCTGCTGCTGATTTCTGGTGAAGAAAAAGCCGAAACACTGAAGAAATTGATACACGGTGACATTTCAGAGGAATTTCCTGCATCTATCCTAAAAAAACATAATAGTGTTACAATTATCGCAGACCAAAAAGCGTTATCCGGAGTGATAATACCCTAAAGGAGCGAAAGTTGATGATTGATAAAAACTCACCACTTCCGATTTATTTTCAAATCGAAGAACAAATAAAAAGAAAAATAGAAAACGGTGAGTTCCAAGCGCACGATGCCCTTCCATCTGAACGTGAATATGCCGAGCAATTCGAAATTAGCCGGATGACCGTCCGCCAAGCCATAAATAATTTGGTGAATGACGGATACTTATACCGTCAGAAAGGAAGGGGAACCTTTGTCGCCGATAAGAAATTGGAGCAGCAGCTCAATGGACTGACCAGTTTTACCGAGGACATGAAGGCCAGGGGATTAAACCCAAGCAGCAAGCTGCTGAGCTTTGAAATCATTCCGGCTGATAAGAAGATTGCCAGTGAATTGCACATTTCCCTTTATGCTCCCGTTTATGAAATAAAACGCATTCGGTTGGCTGATGATGTTCCAATGGCGCTCGAGACCGTGTACATGTCTGCCAATTTAATTAAAGGATTAACGGAAGAAATCATTAACCTTTCCCTTTACCAATATGTGGAGAACTACGTCAAACTAAAGATAGACTATGCTTCACAAACGTTGGAATCATCGATTGCTTCTGAATTGGAAGTGACCCATTTAGCAATTCCAAAGCACTCACCCATATTATTCATTCAAAGGAATACGTTCTTAATAGACGGAACTCCCCTTGAATATGTTAAATCGGCTTATCGTGCGGACAGGTATAAGTTCACTATCAACATAAGCAGATAAAATGGAATATTTTCATCACTATAGTCTTTTAATTGCCAAAGGTAATCGGAGGGTGTCACATATATGAACTCATACTTTGAAGAAGTGCAGGCTTTACTCACAATTGTGGGAGAACAGGAAAAGCAATCAATTAAGGAATCTGTGAAACGTATCTCAAAAGCAGTCATGTCGGATGGGATCATCCATTTATTCGGAAGCGGACACTCCCACATTTTGACCGAAGAGGTATTCTACCGGGCTGGTGGGTTAGCCGCAATTCGTCCAATTTTCGTTGAAGATCTAATGCTTTTTAAAGGAGCTTCAAGATCATCCCAACTTGAACGCCAAAATGACCTATCAGAGAAATTCATGAATGATGAAGATATCCGTCCTGGTGATGTTTGTATTGTCATTTCGTCATCCGGCGTAAATCCCGTTCCGATAGATGTAGCCACTATCGCAAAAGAAAAAGGGGCATTCGTTATTGGACTAACATCACCGGAGTATGCAAAAAGTTGTTCTTCACGGCATAAACAGAAGCATTATCTCCACGATGTCGTTGATTTGGTCATAGACAATCATATTGCCAAAGGTGACACATTACTGAAATCAAATAATATACCTTTTGGTTCCGGATCGACCGTGGTCGGGGCCGTTCTCCTCAATATGGTTTTCACGCAAGTCATCCAAACGATTATTGAATCAGGGGAAACCCCTCCCGTATTCCTTAGCAGTAATATCGAAGGGGCAGATGAACACAATCAAAAGATCATCGCGAAATATAAAACAAGAATCCCCCAATTATGAAATGGAATACATATTTTTTTGTTTCGGTTGTTTATTTCTTACTGTAGGCAAACTCCATCGAGTTGGTCTACAGTTTTTTTGAGAGTTTGGAAGTTGAGCGTTGAATTCCACTGCAGGCGGTCCGGGGTCCGCGGAGAGCCTCCTCGGCGTTTGCGCCTGCCTGCGGTGTCTCCCCTGCACTCGTATTCCCGCAGGAGTCTCGCACCTTCCGTTCCAGTCAACAGAGTTTTAGTAATTAGACAGAACTCCATGGGTCAACAGTCTTTCTGCAACTTTTATTCAAACGCTTTTCCATCCCCTCTTAACTAAATGTTTCATTTTAACGAATGAGTGCAGGGCATGTATTTGTTGATCCCACACATTCGTTTCATGCACCAGCAGACCATAACAAATTTGTGTTGTGGACGAGAGTAACACCGATTGAGAAAGTTGGAAAACCGGAAGCTGTTGAAGATGCAGCTTACAAAACCAGTACGCCTGATTATGTGTATGATGGAACTTATGATTGTCATTCTTCCTCCACCGGGCGAGCTTTTAAATCCATTTCCCATTTTATAATCATTCAAAAAGGGTTTCGGAATTGGAGCATTCCGAAACCCTTTTGTCTACAGTCTGGAGGCATCCGAATGGAGGCCTTCTTTATTTTATATTCCCTTTTATTCCTTATTTTTTAAAAACGGCCACCAATTCGCGTTTCCAAACGTTGCAACCATCACCGGAATAAACAATGGCAAGATGACAAACGCATATAAAGCAAGCCCCACCAATATTAATGTGGCTATCTCCAAGAGCGATAAAACTCCTGCTGGCATCATGGCAGCAAAGGTTCCGCCCAGAATGACAGCCGCCGAGATGATCACCGTTCCCATTTTTCTCATGGACAGCAACATCGCTTCCTTGACCGGCTTATCTTTCCACTCGTTGAAGCGATCCATCAAGAAAATGCTATAGTCAATGCCAAGAGCAATCAAGATGACGAAGGCAAAGAAAGGAACTGCCCAGCCAATGCCGGCATAACCGAGAATATTAACAAAAATCAACTCTGTAATGGCTGCCGCTGTATAATAAGTCAAAACGAGCGACACTATCAAATAGACAGGCATGATCAAGGATCGCAGCATGAAAAAGAGAATGATTGCAATACCCGACAGCATCAAAACGACCGTCCTTGAGAAATCCTCCCCAGACATCATGCCCAAGTCATGATGTGTACTTGTGATTCCCCCTATCGCCACCTGTGCGTTTTCAAGCTTTGTATCTTTCGTTACTCTTTCAACGGTTGCCTCAATCGAATCAATTTGCTCGATTGCATCATTGGAATAAGGATTCGCCTTGAATACCACATCCATGGTCATGGTTTTACCATCTTCAGATAAATACGCGTTTAATGCTTCCCCGAATTCTTCACTTTCCACTACTTCTTTGGGAATGTACATGCCTGTTACCGTTTTATCCGTTTTTGCCAGCCTCGATAAATAACCCTGTGCGGACGATAGTCCTTCATGGACTTCATTCAGACCATCCGCACTTTCATTTAAGCCATCAGTCAAATCAGTAAGCTGCCCGCCCAGGCTTGAAAAACCATTTAGGAGTTCTTGCTGCCCATTACTTAAGCTAGTAAGGCCTCCTTTAAATCCTGACAGATTATTTATGACTTCCCCCTGACCATTAGCCATGGTGCTTAGACCCTTTTGTAAATTGTCAACGCCTGAAATCAATTGGTTCAGGCCCTCCCCAAGAGAATTTTGACCCTTTACGATTTCTTCCATATTTTCATTCGCCGTATTCAAACCGCCGGACACTGAACCAAGATTCCTATTGAGCTCTGAAAGGCCTGCTGCCATGGGCTCCAAGCCCCTCTGTGCCCCTTGCACTGTTTGCTTGATCGTTTGATAGGACTGATCAGCCTGTAATTCTGGATGAGTGGCTTCCATTTGCTCAAAAGAAGGATTTAAACCGGCAAGGCTTTGTGATACACCCGTAAGGTTAGTTTGAATTTCTTTATATTGACCTGTGAGCTCACTTAACCCATTAGCTGATTGTTTATAGCCTTCGAGAAGCTGTCCGCTTCCGGTGGCGAGCTTATCCAAGTTAGCCTTGACCTCATTCAATCCGTTTTTTATGTCCCCGGTTCCTGAGGACCCATCACGAATGCCTGCTTCAATGCTTGTTAACGCCTTCTCCACCTGACCTACGCCGCTCTTTAATTCATTGGTCCCGGATATGAGTCCCCCTATTCCGTCCGTCGCTTGCTTCAATCGCGGTCCTGAATCGGAAAGCTCACTGCCTGCCGTTTTCAATCCATCGCTGATTTGTTTAATGCCTTCATTTCCTTCCCCGATTCCCTTTTCCAAGGTTTCGGCCTGGTTCGCTACAAATAAATCCTTAATCGGTTCACCTGTCGGGCGGGTCATGGATCGAACTACATCGACTACATCCACCTTGACTACTTCCTGGCTGATTTTTTCAGCAAGTGCGACGTACTCTTCCGAATCCATGCGTTCGTCATTCTTTATGACAATCTGTGTTGGCATCGATTGTCCCGGTCCGAATTCATCGGAAATGATATTAAATGCCATGATGGAAGGAACATCATCACCCGCTTCTTCAAGGGAGTTATATGAAATCTTCCCATCATACATAAACAAAAAGGGAACACAGACGATTGCGACGATCATAAGCGCCAATAATGGGCGGTTCAAGGAGAAGTTACCGAGAACTCCCCATAGTTTACTTTCACTATGCTCAAGTTTCCCTTTTGCTGGCCAGAATAGCTTTTTGCCAAGAACCGCCATGAAAAATGGAACGATCGTATAAAGGGCGATCATTAAAATGAAGACCCCTATGGCAACGGCCGCCGCAGATTGATAGAGCTTAAAAGTAGAAAAACCAATTGCCGCAAAGCCAATCATTACGGTCAGCCCGCTGAAGAAGACAGTCTTACCGGCAGTTCGGTACGTCTCAACGATCGCTTCAGGCAAGGACTCCTGTGACGTTAGCTCTTCCTTGAAACGACTAAGCAGCAGGATGCAATAATCAGTCCCTATTCCAAATAAAATACCTACCAGGAATATTTGGGTGTAAGACGAAATCGGAAAGTCCCATTTATCCACCAGGAATGAGACGATGGATTGGGAGCATAAATAAGTGAAACCTACCGTTACCAACGGAATGACCGGTGCCACCACTGAACGGAAGACTATCAGCAATACAGCCAGAATGAAGACAACCGTGATGCCTTCAGTTTTCTTCAGCCCTTCTTGGGAATTGGCATTAAGATCTTCATCGATCATCCAGCTGCTTGTGTAATAATGCTCGACATCCACTTGCTCCAGCTCTTTATAAAGGGCATCGATCACTTCCTTAGCTTCTCGGTCCCCCTTAACCATCGTGATGGATGTCAAAACCGTTGTTTCGTTCTCCGAGACCAACTGACCTTTTAGCGAGGGCTCTTTAAAATGGGTCATGACCTCTTTGATGCCAAGCTCCGCTTTATTCTTTTCAAGGTTTTGGATCGCTACCTCGATCTCTTTCAATTCCGGGGAAGAAAGCTTCTTATCACCATGAAATACGAGAGCCACTTGTGACTCATCCTTATCCTGGATCTCTTTCATTAGCTCATTGGCCATCCCAGAGGAATACTCTGCCGGTACATCCAGCTGGCCCTTATTCCGGACAAGCTCCGCCATATTCGGTGCCGCAAACAATAAACCTGCCGTAATGGCAACCCATACGATAATGACCAGCCATCTTCCCTTTATGATCCCCCTCATTTATACTCCTCCCATTCCTCATTCTTCATTTGAATGAAAATTTGTGAAAGCTTCTCATATGTATCAAGGAATTTAACAATCTCTTCATAATCGAATTTCGTCATGATGCTCTCTACCAATTTATGAATCTTATTTTCCGTTTCCTGTAACAACGCTTCCCCCTCTTTGGAAAGCTTCAAATGGAAGACCCTTCGGTCAACCTGGTCCTGTTCCCGTTCTATCAATCCTTTGCCTTCCAGCCTGTTGATGTTGGACGTGACGGCACTCTTATTAATATAAAAGGCATCACTGATTTCCGTCGATGTACACAACCGCTGTTGTTGAATGAACCGTAAAGTATAGTATTGTTCGTTCGTCAGCACATCACAAATCTGATCTTTTATTAAAAGCTCCCCCATCTTATTGACATAGAAAGAAACCTTCATATATCGATCAATCAATCCAGAAACTTTTTCATTCGTCATCGTTGCACCTCTCAAAAAGTAGTTCAGTCATTTAACTATATGTAGAGTACTATTGTTTTATTTATCATGTCAATCCCATGATAGTTTATTATTTCCAGTTTAACTTATGGTAAATAAGGGAAAACCCAAAATAAGCAAACAATCTACCATTCTAAAGGAGGAAATATAAATGACTCAAACAACTATCGAAACTCAAACGAATAGCAAACTTTTAAAAGGGATTCTAATCGGGGGGCTTGTCGGCGGTGCATTGACCTTGCTCGACTCCAACACGAGAAATAAAGTAAAGCGATCTGCCGTCCTTTTAAAAGACAACTCCATGAATATGATTGAACAGGTCAAGGAAAATCCCGGCGAAATGAAGGAACAGATGGTATCAGGAGTCAAAGGGGCAACGGAGACGATTAAAGAGGCAATCAATGACGTTGAAACACTATATGAAACCGTCAATGAAGACGTGGTGGGTAAAGTATCCGAAGTAAAGGATATCTCCACTGATGCCCTTGGTACAGCGAAGGACGCAACAAGTGAATTAAAAGACATCAGTTCAAAAGTGGTCGTTGCCGGTAAACAGCTGAAAGAAACGCCAGCACAATCATTGAAATCCAATAATGATAAAGGTGAAAAAGAGAGTGATGAAATCGTTAAAAAATCAGGATTATCCAATCAAAAATCTATCTCATCCAACTTCTAATATATAAAAAAGCTGAGGCATAATGCCTCAGCTTTTTTTGTAGAGAAAATGGCCCGGAAAATGTGCGTTTCATCAAATGAAGTTCCCGAGCAACCAAAACAACACCTTCAACTAAATAAGGATGGTTTTATCTAAATTTAAAAACAGAGTTGATTGGAGTGAAAGGTACGAGACTCCTGCTTAGAAAAGCGCGTCTAGGGGAGACCCCGCAGGCGCAAGCCGAGGAGGCTCCACGACCGCCCGCGGAGAAAGCGAGTGCCTGAAGCGGAAATCAACATCCAAATCGTACAAGCCATAATAAAAGCTGAGGCATTTTGCCTCAGCTTCTTTGTTTCGGAATATCCTTCACTTGATACCTTAGTTAGAGTCCTCCAATTTATTCGTTATATCATGGTCTTTTTTCACTTCGGCTAACCAAACTGGATATTCCTCTTGTAATCTTTCAGAAAGAAGCGTTTCTTTAATTACTTCTTTACTGTCTTCTAAATTAGCTTTTTTTGCTTCCTTCTTACCGGTTACTTTTATGATATGGTACCCATATTCGGTTTTGACTGGATCACTGACTTTATTTATATCAAGATCAAAGGCAACATCTTCAAACTCTTCCACCATATCACCTTTTCCAAAATACCCCAGACTCCCACCGTTATCCGCCGTTTCAGTATCAGTGGAATATTCAGATGCCAACTTAGCGAAATCACCGCCTGCCGCAAGTTCTTTCGCAACCTTTTTAGCCGTTTTTTCGTCTTCGACTAAAATATGACTAGCTTCCACTTGTTCCGCTTGAGCAAATGTATCTTTATTATCTTCAAAATACGTACTGATTTCATCGTCCGTTACGGTAATTCTCGGTTCGACCAATTTTTTCGTTTGCAGGTAAACCACGATGTCCTTTTTTAAAGCATCCATTGAGGAACCGCTTGCTTCCAATTGTTCTTTTAACGACTTTTCATCACCATAGGACTCAACCATAACATCGATTTCTTTCTGGATTTCTTCATCCTTAATTTTGATTCCTGCTTTTTCCGCTTCCAATTCCACCAATTTATTCGTAATTAGCAGGTCTAAAGTATCTGCTCCGTACCCTGCAACAAGCGCGTCATACAGCTCATCCTCATTGATTTTCTTGCCATCGATACTCGCAATTGTCTTATCCATGGACGAAATCATCGCAAATGCCATGATCCCGGCAATGATTAAAATGCTCCCTGCCCATATATATGCCTTCGTGCTTTTTAATAGTTTCATGAATAGTCTCCCTTAAGTTTTCTATTATGATAGCTTGTAAATATTAATTAATCCTTAAGACTTTAACTTAACCTTCCATATGTATGAACTCTATCATTATACTAACATACTTATATCTCTGCAGATATTTTAGAGCGTTTCATTCTGTTATGGATTTACATTAAATTTTGGATGATTATAACCAAAAACGGTATTATACCGTTATATCAACTCTTGATATATAGGTAACAGAGTGTAATTCGGCTTTCACTCGTAAGTTTCGAGCAAACGAAAAAGCATGGTGTACGGAGGGAATGCCTACACCATGCTTTATTTATTTTGTTATTTACGATGCATCTTGAATTCAAGGAAGAGTTCATTGTAACGGGCCAAGTTTTTCTTCCCAAGGTTTTCGTACACTTCCAGTTTCTTCGTCAGTTCAGGTGATGGATAGAAACGTTCATCCTTAACCACTTCTTCAGGCATATATTTAAGTGCTTCTTTATTAGGTGTCGAGTAACTTACATATTCAGCATTTTGAGCTGCAACTTTCGGGTCCAGCATGAAGTTGATGAACTGGTGGGCCGCATCGACATTTTTCGTTGTTTTCGGGATGACCATATTATCAAACCATAAATTGGACCCCTCTTTTGGAACAACGTATTCGAGATCTTCATTTTCAGCCATGATTTCAGAAGCAACTCCCGACCAAACAAGGCCAATCGCCGCCTCCTGGGCTTCCAATAGCATGCGGCTTTCATCTCCCACTATCGCTTTAATATTCGGGGTGAGGGCATCAAGTTTGGTTTTTGCCTCTTGAAGGTGTTCTTCATCTGTATCATTCAATGAATAATTCAAAGAGTTCAGACCCATGCCCATCACTTCTCTAGCGCCATCCGTCAAAAGGATTTCATTTTTTAAATCTTTATCCCATAAATCCGCCCAGGCCGTTATTTCTTTGCCACCGAGCATCTTGGAGTTGTAAACAATTCCAACCGTTCCCCAGAAGTACGGGACGGAATATTTATTCTCCGGATCGAATGGCAGATCGATGAATCGCTCATCGATATTTTTCAAATTCGGAAGCTTGGAATGATCCAAGGGAACCAGTAAGTCTTCTTGCCTCATCTTATCGATCATATACTCAGACGGAATGGCAATATCATAAGTGGTACCGCCCTGTTCAATTTTAGTCATCATGGCCTCATTCGAATCGAACGTCTCATAAATGACCTTTATACCTGTTTCTTCTTCAAAACGTTCGATTAGATCCGTATCGATGTAATCGCCCCAATTATAGATGGTAAGCGTATTGCTACTCGTAAATCCCTGCGCTGAATTCAATCTTGAAATCGCATATAGCAGCAAAGCGGATACGAGGGAAATGAGCAAAAACATTTGCAGAAGCCTTTTCATCGTTTCCCCCCCATTCCCGTTTGCCTAACACGTTGAGTTATAAAGTAATAGACGACAACCAATAGCAGTGTCACGACGAACAGCAATGTCGATAGTGCATTGATATTCAATGAAATTCCACGGCGGGCCAATGAATAGATTTCCACGGAAAGAGTGGAGAAACCATTACCGGTCACAAAGAACGTTACCGCAAAATCATCAAGTGAATAAGTCAATGCCATAAAAAAACCAGCAAAGATACCTGGCAAGATGTATGGAAGGATGACTTTCGTCAATACATCCCACCGGCTGGCCCCTAAATCCCGGGCGGCATCAATTAAAGTAGGGCTCATTTCCTGAAGTTTCGGAAGGACCAGCAGCACAACGATTGGGATACTGAAGGCGATATGTGACAACAGTACCGAGTAGAATCCAAGCTTGATCCCGGCCATTGTGAATAAAATCAGGAAGGAAGCACCGATGATAACATCGGGACTGACAATCAATACATTATTCAATGACAATACCGTATTCTTAGCTTTACTGCTCGTAAAGGAGCGAATTCCAATTGCCCCTATCACTCCGATGATCGTTGCGATCAGTGCAGATAATAAAGCTATCACAAGTGTATTCAATACAATGATCAACAGCCTCGTATCTTGGAACAGCTCCTTGTACCACTCCATCGTGAACCCTTTAAAGTCATACATCGTTCCACCGCTGTTAAAAGAGTAAAAGACTAAAAAGAAAATCGGTGCATAGAGAATGAGAAAAATCAAAACGAGAAACGCTTTTGATATTGGTGATAATTTATTGCCCAATTTACACACCCTGCTTTCGGTTACCCGTTACAAACATAATCAGGAACATTATAATAATCAAAAATACCGCGATCGTGGAACCCATTCCCCAATCCTGTGTTACAAGGAAATGCTGCTCGATAGCCGTACCAAGCGTAATGACTCGGTTACCGGCAATCAATCTTGTAAGCATGAACAATGAAAGTGCCGGGATGAAGACTACTTGGCATCCCGTCTTTACCCCATCTAACGTCAATGGAAAAATGACACGGCGGAATGTCATCCATCGGGACGCTCCCAAATCATTGGCCGCATCCAAAAGGGTTGGATTCATTTCATCAAGCGCATTGAATATCGGTAAAATCATAAACGGGATGAAAATATAAACCGAAACGAATATGAAGCTGAAATCCGTAAAGAGAATCTGCTGCTTTCCGATTCCTACCGCCTCCAGAAATCCATTCGCCACACCATACGTGCCAAAAATTCCAATGAAGGCATAAGCTTTCAAAAGTAAATTGATCCAGGAAGGCACGATAATCAGCAAAAGCCACAACTGCTTATGCTTGGTTTTCGTTAACAAATAGGCTGTCGGGTAAGCGACTAAAAGGGATATTCCCGTAATCAGGAATGCATACCAAAATGAGCTCAATGTCATTTTTAAATATACTGGCGTAAAGAACTTTTGATAGTTAACCAATGATAAATTGCCTTCAATGTCAAAGAAGGAATAGTAAAGGATTAACAAAATGGGTGCGATCACGAATAAAGCAATCCATAAGACATAGGGTATGAAGTAAATATTACGGGATATTTTATTCTTCATGACTTTCCCCATCATGATACGCTTCCAGACGCTTATCGAATTCTTCTTCAGTTTCACCCAATCGCATGACATGGATCGATTCCGGTTCGAAATAAAGACCTATTTCATCTCCGACTGCCACTTTTTTCGTTGATTGGACAAGCCATTCATTTCCATCATGGTCATAACAGCTGATTTCATAATGAACACCGCGAAATAGCTGGGAGTCCACCCGAACTCGCAGTTTTCCGCGATCGACGGAAGTAATCTCTAAATCTTCCGGGCGGATGACAATATCGACAGCTTCATTACTGTTCAATCCTTGGTCAACACATTCGAACTGTCTGCCGACGAATTCCACGAGGTAATCTTCAATCATTTTTCCTTTTACAATATTGGACTCACCGATGAAATCGGCAACGAATCGATTCAGCGGTTCATCATAAATATCAGTAGGGGTCCCGCTTTGCTGGATTTTCCCTTTGTTAAGGACAAAAATCTCATCTGACATCGCTAATGCTTCCTCTTGGTCATGAGTGACGAAGATAAACGTGATTCCCAGCCTCTGTTGCAGCTCCCGCAATTCATATTGCATTTCTGTACGCAATTTCAAATCGAGGGCAGATAGCGGTTCATCCAGGAGAATGACTTCAGGTTCATTAACAATAGCCCTCGCAATCGCTACCCGTTGCCGCTGACCGCCGGACATTTCCCTAATCTCCCGTTTTTCATACCCTTCCAAATTAACAAAGCTGAGGGCTTCCTTCACCTTGATTTCCACTTCCGAATTCTTCATTTTTTTGATCCGAAGACCAAAAGCTACATTTTCAAACACATTTAAATGCGGAAACAGTGCATAATCTTGAAATACCGTATTCACTTGCCTTTTATTGGCTGGCACATCATTGATCTTTTTCCCTTCAAAATAAATATCACCTTTGGAAGCTTCCGTAAATCCGGCAATCAAACGAAGGATCGTGGTCTTCCCACACCCGGAAGGACCCAATAGCGTATAGAACTTCCCTCTCTCGATTTCAAAACTAACATTATCGAGAACCACCGTTTCATCATCAAATTGCTTCGTAACTTGATCGAAGCGTATTATATTCCCATTTGCCATAGCTTCTTCCCTCTCTCCATTCCCTTACTCATCAATCTTCAACGATTGCATTTTTTTTGAATTCTATAAGTATGATTCCGTCACCACGAGTAATAACTCGGACGGACCTTCAAAATCATTGATGATTTGATGTTCATCTGAAGCATGAAAATAAATCGATTCCCCTGCCTTGACGAAATACGTATGTGTACCCAGCTTTACAATGACTCTTCCGCTTAATACATAACCGAATGTTTCCGACAAGGATGGTTCAAATTGTTTGAACTCCCCTTTTTCCTGGAGAGTCAGGCGAATAGGTTCCATTTCCTTTTCATTCGATTCAGGCACGAGCCACTGAATTTGGTATCCCCGTTCTTCATCGATGAAAAATGTTTGTGCTTCTTCTTCATACACTACTTTTTGGACTTGATCCTCATCATCGAAGAACTGTTTCGGCTTGCAGCCGAGTACTTCTAATATATTGAAAAGAGTTTCAATTGAAGGGGAACTAAGATCCCTTTCTAACTGTGAGATATACCCTTTGCTTAAATCCGTTCTTTCGCCCAATTCTTCCTGGGTCAATCCTTTTTTCAAGCGAAGGTTCTTTATTTTTTTTCCAATTTGCATTCCATAACCCTCAATCGGTTTACTTATAGTAAACACAAAGTAGATAAAGTTTTATATAAGTAAACTTTCAGTTTAATTTTACGAATATCATTATACAGGAAATGCCGGAAACTTCAAACGGAATTTCCGGCATTCATTAAAAAAAGGACTGCCGCCTGGCAGTCCCCCTTTTACAACTTCAGAAATATCTCCTCCGCTTTCTTTTCCCCATCAGCAATACAATCCGGGATTCCGACTCCATTGTATGAACAGCCCGCAAGTAAAACATTCGGATAATTCTCGGAGATTTTCGCCTCCAGTGATTGAACGATTTGAGGATGTTTAATATGGTAGTTCGGCATATTTTCATGCCATTTCGTCACTTCACTCGTAATTGGATTCCCAGAAATGCTTAGACTGTTCATAATGTCTTGTAAAGCCACAGAGATCAATTCCTGTTTTGTAAGGGACTGTAATCGTTCATAGTCCGGACTAGAGCTTTTATAAAAAAGCCTTACCAAAAGCTGACTGTTTTCAGAAGTATGCTCCCATTTCCGGCTTGTCCAGGTGCATGCATTACAGATCAAATCACTATTATCGCCTGCAATGAAACCTGTCCCGTCTTTAGGAAGCATGCTGTCCGGGATATCGAATCCAAGATAAACGCTAATCATCGAACTATTGATCAAGCCGTTGAAATCCTCATCCAACTCCCGATCCCCCAATAATTTCTGGGCAATTGTATGCGGTGTACTCAATACGATAAAGTCCGTTTCAAGCGTTTCACCGTTTGCCAATGTAATGATGTACGCCTCATCATTTCTTCCGATTTTATCTACACTGACCCCTTTTAATATCTCGACCATATCGAGGCTTTCCTCTATTCTTTCTACCAATGTTGATAAGCCATTTTTAAACGAAAGGAACTTCTTATTTCCCTTGCTTTTATATTTCTGCTTATTTTCCGATAGACCTCGTATTATACTGCCATATTCATTTTTATAATCCAGCATCTCTGGCAGTGTTTTGGCAATGGTCAATTCATTTAATTTTCCTGAGTAAACACCTGATAGGACAGGCGATATCTGCTTTTGCACCAATTCCGTGCCTAAGAAACTTTCAAGAAATAACCCGATGGAGTCATTCTTCGTAAATGTCTCATTTTTTGTGTAGAAATCCTTTAAGGCGTCGACCTTACCTTGGGCGGAAACCAGATCACTTTTGGCCAGTGACTCCAGGCTCATTGGTATTCCGAATAGGGCATCTTCGGGGATTCCCTTCAGCATCCCATCTGTATGAATGAATGATTTTCCCGTCGCATTATAGACGACTTGGTCCTCCAGGTTCAATTCTTTAAGAAATGGCTGTATATTCTGTTTCCTGGCGACGATCGAATCGGCACCCGCTTCAATTTTAAAAGGACCATCGTGCACAGTCCTTATTTTACCGCCTAGTTCCTCATTTCCTTCTATTAATATTAATCGTACGGAGAGACCCCTCGCTTTAACTGTCTTTTGTAAATAATACATGGTTGATAAACCGGTAATGCCTCCACCTACGACTACGACTGTTTTCATTAGGACTACACCTCGATTAAGATTTTACAATAAGTAAAGTGTACCATAAGGCAGCGGCATTATTAAAAGCAGCCCTTCTAAAATCTTCGGTTACATAACAAAACCTGTAACAAATTGGACAAAAAAGACTTCCCCTTTTGGAAAAGTCCAATAGCCAATTTCATTTGTTATTCCTCCCTTATTCGATATCCTTGTTCCCCATATCCAATCTATATTCCATTATCTCCATCAACCCGCTTCTGCCTTCCTTCTGAATGCCTGTATCCTGAAACCCCGATTTCGCATAAAGCGTTTTTGCGTTCACGTTCATCACGTCCACAGCCAGAATGATCGAATCCTTGTTTGGAAAAATCCCTTTTGCGAATTCCGGAAGGATTTGCAAGGCTTTCTTTCCAATCCCTTTTCCCTGATGTTTTTGATCAACAAGGAATCCCCGGAGTAAAATCGCTTTTTTATCGCTGGTGAAAGGGTCGGTGTTTTCGCCAATGTGTAAAACGAAAAAGCCAACTGGGATACCATCGGCCAATATTACGAAAGGGTGCCTATCGCAATCTTCCCGGCAATATTTCAGTGACTCTTCCGGCAGAGCTGAAAAAGGAGTTTGTGTATTCGGTAAATAAAACTGGGAAAGCTGGTGAAGGTGTTCCGGTATATAAGCCATTAAAGTTATGGTCTCGATTTCCTTTTCCATTAAGCACACTCTCTTTCATCAATTATTGAATACAATAATGATTCGATGCCCTGTCCGATATTCCCTTCACAAACCGGAAGGAGCACTGTCGATATATTCGACAGTGCTCCTTCTGTATAATCAATGTGTATTTTCATTGATAGTGAGTGCTTCCCGTAAATTGATTTGCTGGCGGAGTATGTTGGCAACATCACGGGAGATTTGTCGTTTTTCAAACATATCCTGCACTTCGTCCCGTTCTGCCTGGATCGCTTTATAGAACAGCTCCCTTTCATACTCAACCATTTTACTCGGGGTACTTCCTCTGTTCTCACGTTTGCATTTTAAAATCAACACTTTATACTCGTCTATGATCATCGAGGATGTCTTATGATTATCGGCTGTAATTCCGGCCTGTATCTCTTGGATGGCGGCTTTATACATCCTGATTTTAAGATCCCTGACCTTTTCCAATCTCTTAAGATTGATTTTTCTTATTTCACTTTTATTAGGGAAAAATAATTTTAAAACCCTCAGCATACTTCTCCTGAACAGCGTTACTGACCTAAAAAAACGGAACTTCAGTCGATTTGTTACGGCACCTTCCATACGCTGGATATATTCCTTGCATATATACGCCGTCTCCCGGTCCACCTTTTCATCCTTAATGAGTTTATCAAGGAATCTTTGCTCTGCTTCAAGGGCTTTGAAGCGAAGATCCTTCTCTTCTTCCCTTAATGCGGCCGGTTCTTTCTCCTGTTCTACATAGGACAGTTCATTGATCTTGGTACAATACCTGGATATGATCGACAAAGCCGCTTCCCGGTTTTCATCTGTCATTTGGGACTCAATCACCCGTATAGCGGCTTGATGTGAGTGGATGGCAGCAGCTTTCGTTTTGTCAGCCTGCTTATCCACCACTTCCTCTTCTTCCGACCGTGCCACGATTGGCAGAAATACACTCGCAACAATCAGTGTCAGCAATATGACACCTGCTGCAATGAAAATGATTAATGAACGCTCAGGAAAAGGACTTCCATCTGCCAACACATATGGAATCGAGAACGAACCCGCTAACGTTACAGCTCCGCGAACTCCGGAAATGGTAATGATCCCGGCCGCTTTGAAGTCCGGTTTTTGGGCTCCCGCTTTTTTCGTCATCCAGCCAATCGACCAGGCAGCCGTTAGCCAAATGAATCGTAAAGCGAAAAGGAAAAGTGTAATGATCACGATATAAAGGATCACTTGTCCATTATTGAAGGCTGGATCTTGAAAGATCGTTTTCGCAACGCTTGGGATTTGCAAGCCAAGCAAAACGAATACAAGACCATTCAATACATATAAAATGACGGACCATGTACTCTTTGAAACGACTTGAAGTTCCACTGTTGGTGAAATTTCCCGATCTCGTTCAATGGCATGGACAATTCCCCCAGCCACGACTGCCAAAATCCCAGAAAGGTGGAAATGTTCCACAGCGAGGAAAATAATAAAAGGAGTCAGGATTTGGATAAGCATATGCATCGTGACATCTTCCATCCCTAAACGGCGAAGAAATACACGAAGCCTGATAATGATGAAAGCTAGTATCGCTCCACCTACAAACCCACCAATTGCAATCCATATGAAACTGAAGGTTGCGTCGACTAAGGAGAAAACACCAGTGACTGTAGCTGCAACGGCAAACTTAAAGGCAACTAAACCTGAGGCATCATTCATCAGCCCTTCGCCTTCAAGAAGGTGCATGATGCTCTTCGGCAATTTGACACGACTCGCCAAAGCGCTTACTGCCACTACATCCGTAGGTGACAGAATGGCCGCCAAAGCGAATGCTGCAGGCAATGGTATCGAAGGGATCATCCAATTAATTAAATACCCGCCTGCCCAAACCGTTATGAATACGAGGCCCAGTGCAAGCATCAGAATGGGTGCTCTCAACTTCCATAGTGCTGTTCGGGGTACATTTTTGCCATCATTGAACAATAGGGGTGCGATGAATAATAGCAAAAATAATTCCGTCTCCATCTCAACATGCATGCCCAGGGGTAAAAGTGCCAATATGACACCGAGTGATATTTGTATTAATGGTACAGGTATAAAGGGTATAAAATGGTTAATTACATTAGACACTCCTATCAATATAAGAAGGGCTAATATAACAAGAAAAAACTCCATACGAACATCAAACTTCCTCTCTCATCTATAATCATAAATATAAGCGTAACATATTTATACCCAGTCAATCATGCATTAACTATTCTAACCTGGAATCCTTCTGAATAATGATACCTTTTATAAAATGCGAAGGAGCTTACGTTGTGTACGATGAACACCCGCAAAGAAAAAAGCTGATTGGCTAAACCATGATCAGCTTTCCCCACATGTTGAAAGAAATGGGAACTAAACGACTCATTTAGTTCCCGGGACGAATAGACGAAGATGTTTATGCAGTACATTTGCCTGGAAAGGAAGAAGAATGCCTTCATCGCCATCGATATTGACTGCAAGTTCCTCTGACGTGGTTAAATGGAGCTTGGATGTTTTAATATATTCGACTTCGTCATTCCCCATGATCTCCCCCCTGATCAAACTGGGAATGATCTTGACGATGAGAGGAAGAGATAAATCCTTAATGATGAATGTGTGCAGCTTTCCATCATTCACTTCCGCCTCTGGTGCAAGTTGTTCAAAACCGCCGACAGAGTTAGTCATGGTTGCAATCAGTAAATGAGCCTCCCCCATCCACTTCCCGTGATCATGTTCAACCGTTAAAGGAAACGGAGTCTTTTTAATGATCGCTTTTGCTCCTTCAATGAAATATGCAAAAGACCCAAGACGGGTTTTTTGTTCAACGGAAACATTATAGGTGGCCTCCGCGATTGCCCCTACCGCCAACACATTCATGAAGTAACGGTCATTGATCTTCCCTATGTCCGATTCCTTAATATGCATATCCTTCAATATCTCGATGGCTGCATTGGGATTCAGTGGTATTCCCAAAGACCTGGCGAAATCATTGATGGTTCCTAGTGGAATGATCCCGAAGATAGGTCGATGCTGCTGCTCGCCCAAGCCATTCACTATCTCGTTCACCGTTCCATCACCACCCATGGAAATGACAGCATCGAATCTTTCTGCACAGGCCTCCTTTGCAAAACCCGTCGCATCCCCCTCTCCTTCCGTTTTACGAACGCATACCTCATCAAAAAGTTCCCCTAGTGCCTTTTCCGCTTTCGGCAAAATCTTCCCTGCCTTTTCCTTGCCTGAAGATGGATTGACGATAATCATCGCTTTCGACATATACTACCTCCCATTATTGTACTTCTACTAGCAAGTTACCTCTTTACTGAAGTATTAAAACCATCCAGACAGGAACTTACATATAAATCGCTGCCGTTTGGATTTTGCTGACATTTTGGAACAAGTTCTTTTATGTTACATCGACTGTGAAACAGGCATTCAATGATCACCCAACCTCCTGTTTCCCATCTGTTATATTAATGCCCCACTCAACACATTGAAAATTGTTTGTCCGTTTCACTCCCTGATTGTTTTTTCGTTTTATAAAAAGCATTATTTCTTTCATTTCCTACTTGACGTGGAGAAAAATAAAAAAATATACAGATGATAAATCCCTTTCCAATAGGGTTTTCACACTATGGGTGAAAAAAATTTCAAATTTTCTGTAAAATACCTATACATTTTCCAGATTCGGGTATATACTGTATTATAACAACAAGCAAACAACAAAAACTGTACTATAAAGAGGGGGAGCGAGACATGCAAGCAAATCAATCAGATTTAGTCATAATCGATTCATTTAAACATTGCCCGGAATGTGGTGAAACACATGTGGACCATTCAAATTCCTATCTGATGGAATGCGATCGCTGCCTTTCCAAACGTGAAGAATAAAGCGACCGGAAAATATATCTAACATTAAAAGGAGGAAATCATCATGCAAATGAAAAAATCCATTGAGTTTTTTAACAATATCCCTGCTAAACATTGCCCTGAGTGCGGTGACCATATTATCGAGCATGCTGAATCCTACTTAATGGAATGTGACCGCTGCCTTTCCAGACGCGAAGACTGATTAAACCAAAATCAAAAAGGAGGAACCATCATGCAAACTATAAATCCACTGGAATTCTTCAGGACACTGCCGCCTAAACAATGTACGGAGTGCGGAACCCATATCACTGAACAAGCTGAATCTTACTTGATGGAATGTGACCACTGCCTTTCCAAACGCGAAGACTGAAACCAAATCATAAGGAGGAATCATCATGCAAACCAAAAACCCACTGGAATTCTTCAGGACACTGCCGCCTAAACAATGTACGGAGTGCGGAACTCATATCACTGAACAAGCTGAATCTTACTTGATGGAATGTGACCACTGCCTTTCCAAACGCGAAGACTGATTAAACCGAATCATAAGGAGGAATCATCATGCAAACCAAAAATCCATTGGAATTCTTCAGGACACTGCCGCCTAAACAATGTACGGAATGCGGGAGCCATATCATTGAACAAGCTGAATCCTACCTCTTGGAATGTGACCGCTGCCTTTCCAAAAAAGATGAATATTAATAAAAGATGCTGACATCAAGGACCTATATAGGCCATGTTGATGTCAGCATTAACCTTGTTATCTGCCTCCCTTCCTTGAATTCAAAAAAGGATGTCCCCTGGACACCCTTCAGTCTTACTATCTTTTCATCTCCCAATATATTTATCTACATACTTCCCGCTGATCTTCCTGCTGCTGTATTGTAAGAAGTCCAATGCAAAAATCATGAATTCAAGGCCCAGACGCTTATCGGAGCGCATAAAATCAGAACCTAGCAGTTTCTCCAATTTTTCAAGCCTATGATATAACGTTTGCCGGACAATGAATAATTGTTTTGATGTTTCCTGTTTAGAACCGTTACAGGCAAGGTATGTCTTCAGGGTAGGCATTAGCTCTCCATTGTTTTGCTTGTCGTATTCAATGACAGGACCTAAATATTCATATACCGTTTCCTCCAGATTGCCATGTTTATTTATGAGTGAAATCATGCGATGCATATGTAAGTCCTGATAAAAGAAGCTCCTGTCATCCTCTGGCAATGTATCCTGAAGCAGCAACGTTTCTCGGGCCGTTTCATAACTCTTATAAATCTCACTTAACCTTTGAACATGCTTACCAAAACCAATGGAAAGCAGCCCCATACGATTACGCCCGCTTACATCCATTTTCATGATTCGATCCAGCGCGCTTGTAACCCTTGATTTCCAATCTTCGGATGAACGATTATCACCTAAAATAAAAACAAGATGTTGTTGTATTTCCATGGAAAATATCTGAAAGCCGTACTGTTCAAAAACAGTTCTAAACATTATCTTAAAATAGGTTCCATCTAATTTTGCGGAATTTTTATTATACTTTGGGTGTTGTTTGCAAATGCAGACAATTCCGCCATCCAACTGCATTTTTGGATCAATATAGGAAAGCCTCTCCCGGATCGCTTCGTCACTATATTCACCTTCAATCCAATTTGTAAGCCATATACTTTCTTCCGACATTTTCTTTTCTTCTATATACAACTCCCTTAATAGATGCTGTGCCAATGCGGTAGCCGTTCGATCCAAGATCAATGAATCAAAATCAGTCAACTCCCTGCCGTTGCTGCAAATGAGCAGTTCAGCATAATTTTCGCCAAGCACTTGAATCGGCTGTCCAAGAACGGTTTTATCCAACTTCCGCTTCTCTTCATATATGTCCGCTACCATTTGATAGGTTGATTTTTTCTTTATTTTTGGAATACTGGCTATTTCATTTTCATTAAAGATAAGAATAACCTGTACATGTAAATAGCTGTGGAGAAATTTTAGAATTGGTTCATAATGGTCAATTTCGAGGAGATTTTTATTTAACTGCTGTGAGTAGTTTTCTAAGTTGGAGATCATCTGATATTGTTTATTGATGATAAGGGAATGTATATCCTGCGTGATTTCCACGAAAGGGACTTCTTCATGAAATAGGATGATAGGGAATTGCCGTTCATTTGCGAGATCGATGGCACATTGCGGCACTGCCATGGTGTTGGCGCCCATCTCTATACAGAGTCCAGCTGCATCGCATTCTATTAACTGTCTTAAGTAGGATAGAAATGTGTCATCGCAGTCTTTCCACCCTAAACCGGTAGTCAGTATCAGTTCGTTTCCATTTAACAAATGGCTGATTTGGGTGACTTCCATGCAGTGGACCCACTTCACTTGACGCTTTATCCCACTGCTTCCTGCAATTATATCCGTCAGATTAAAATGCTTGCGTGTTAGAATTTCCTCGATTGTAATCGATGTATTCATCCAGCCACATCCTTTTATAAAACCGCTTTAAAATCTATTATAAACGGACAACCCTTAAATCTCCAGACACTTGTCAGAAAATCTAACGTCAAAATTCTACAAAAAACTCGAACAAAAAGGACCCATTCGTGAGGAATAGGCCCGGTCCATGACTATTTCAATTCAATTTTTTTTTAAAAAGCAATGTAGAGAAGTATTTCCTTCCTTCCGGGGTTTTGATGTTCAATTGCTTCCATTCCTGCTTCGTTCCTTCAATCAGTTCAAAATCGAGAAAGGCTCCACTTAAACTTTCGGAAACCCGGGTGATTCGATATCCTCTTTCAAGCAAAAAATCGATTTGTTCCCTTTCTAAGCGATACTCTTGATATTCGGACATTTACATTCCCCCTTTTTCAAACGTTCTCCTTGCCGGTCGAAGCCGTAAAAACCATCTCTTCCTCAAGTTCTGGACCTTTTCCGATTATCCAATCCCTTCCAACTGAAATGCCTAAATATTTCTCATCGCTCGGATCGATGATTTCAGCTTGTTCATATCGCTTGAACCACCAATACTTAGCCAATATAAAATAACTAGCACCGCCGAGAAGGAAACCGATAATAAACGAATAATTCGAAAAAATCGTGGCACCGATTCCTCCAATCACCCAAGAAATGATTCCTGCCCAATTCACTCCATTCAAGTACTTATACTGGCCTTCACTTTCATAGAGTTCTTGTACATTGACTCTCCGTTTACGAAGGAAATAGTAATCCGCTACCAGGATGCCGACAATGGACGCCAGGATTCCACCTATTATTAATAAAACTTCTATGATGATGCCGAACAGGCTCCATGGCTGAACTACTATCCCAATAACCCCCGCTACAACGACTCCCGCCCAAAATGGCATTTTAGGACCCATGACATTGGAGAAAATGGTAGCTGCGGGAATGACATTGGCCGTAGTATTCGTCGACCATTGAGCAAATACGATCATGATCAAAAGGACGCCGAGGGCAATTCCACTTGCTGATCCCTGTATGGCAACTACAGGGTCATAATTGGAAACAGCCATATAAGAAACCGCTCCGATAATCACCATGAACGTCTGGGTGATGGGATAGGTGATAATATTCCCAATTATTTGCCCCTTATTGCGTTTGAACCAATTTTTTTCATTTTTTGGTGCCTTTATATAGCGGGAAAGCGTCGGCATATCTGCAGTCAATGTGCCCCAAAATCCCATATTTGCCATAATGACGACCATGAAAGCCGTTGCGGCGGCCCCGCCAGTGACCGGACTTTCAATCCAGGACCATACCTCCCTTCCTTGGGCCACAGCCTGATCGGATAGGGTGAAATACATCCATCCAGAAATTAGAATGATGACGGGCGCCGCCAAGTCGGCGAATCGTTCAATCGACTTTATTCCCATTGCCGTGTTGACTAATTGTAAAACGGCAAAAATGAGGAAGCAGATAAACCAATTATCAAAGTCAAAAAGAGTTGTAAAGATAGCGTTCATTGCAGTGGCTCCAAAGTAAGTATTGAGGCCGAACCAGCATGACGCTACAAAACCGCGCACAACCGAAGGGATGTGGGTGCCAATCGTACCGAACGGCGCCCTCATATAGACTGGAAATGATATTCCATGTTCAACACCGATATCCCCTGTCATTGTCATCAAAAAGCCGAGAACCACACAGGCAATGACCGTTGCAAGAACGACCCAGCCTAAGGATAAACTTTGAACACCGTTCCCACCGATCGCGAAGGCAGCCAATACTACAGCCATGCCCACCCAAATGAAACCAAATCCGGCTGCACTTATGTTTTTCTCACTATGAGGTATAGGCAGCAAATCGGGAGACTTTAAATAATCTTTCTTCTCACTCATAAAAATCCCCCTAATTTAATTTGCAAGATTCCTTACCGAAGTCAGACTGTAAGCTTCTTCCCGGTATCCGGCTTCAACGCCGAATTATATTTTGCCCGTTTCAAGAATTGTCCTTTTCCAGCTTCGCCCACAAATTGTTTGTCTTTAATGACGAATTGACCTCTCGATAAAACGGAAACCGGCTCACCCGTAATTTCCATACCCTCAAACGCATTATAATCCACCGCCATGTGATGAGTATCTGCAGAAATGGCCCTTTCAACCTTCGGGTCAAAAATGACAATATCAGCATCCGAGCCTACGGCAATCGTCCCTTTCTTAGGGAATAATCCAAATAGTTTGGCAGCACGTGTAGAGGTCATGTCGACGAATTGATTCAAGGTAATGCGCTCTTTCATGACCCCTTCAGAAAAGAGGATACTCATGCGGTCCTCTATCGTTGGGCCGCCGTTCGGTATTTTCGTGAAATCTTCACGTCCAAGTTCCTTCTGTCCCTTAAAGTCAAAAGAGCATTGATCGGAGCCGATCGTTTGCAGCTGCCCCGTTTTCAAAGCATTCCATAGCACTTCCTGGTTTTTCTTCTCCCTTAACGGCGGGGACCATACATACTTAGATCCTTCAAAATGGGGCTTTTCAAGATAAGACTGGTCAAGAACCAAATATTGCGGACAAGTCTCACCCCAAATATCCACCCCTTTATTCCTTGCCTCAGTGATCTTTTCAACCGCATCTTCACAGGTGACATGAACGACATAGAGCTGGCCATTTGCCATTTCCGTCAGTTTAGCTGCACGTCCAGTTGCTTCCCCTTCAAGCTCCGGAGGTCTTGTTAATGCATGGTAAATTGGATCGGTGTTCCCTTCGGCAAGGGCCTGCTTTGTAAGATAATCGATGACATCACCATTTTCAGCATGAACCATAACAAGTGCGCCAAGTTCCTTTGCTTGCAACAAAGTGCGGTATAGCGTGGCATCATCAGCTTGAAAAACATTCTTGTAAGCCATGAATACTTTAAAGGACGAAATCCCTTCATTATCGATGATACTTGGCAACTCAGCCAATACTTCATCATTAATCTCACTGATCATTAAATGAAAACCATAATCTATGGCCGCCTTTTCATTGGCCTTTTCATGCCATGTTTCAATTGCTTTCTTTAAAGGCACCCCTTTTTCGGTCAGGCAAAAATCGATGATCGTTGTCGTGCCTCCATATGCAGCAGCGATTGTACCTGTTTCATAATCATCCTTTGTCGTTGTCCCGCCAAACGGCATATCGAGATGGGTATGCGGATCTATGCCCCCCGGAAAAATATATGCGCCTTTTGCATCAATGATTTCAGCCCCCTCAGCCGACAGGTCCTTGCCAATCATTGCAATCTTCTCATTTTCAATCAATATATCCGCTTGATACGTATCTGCAGCCGTTGCAATCGTTCCATTTTTAATGATTTTCTTCATATTCGACCCCTCCATTATTTTACGAAATCAACACTTTCACTGCTTATGCCCCCAAGGAACGATTGGCGTTCATTCCACGTCATTGGCGGCAATTCATTTGTCAATTCGATCATATCAATCGCCCCATCGGCCGGACAGACGATCGAGCAAAGATTACAGCCTACGCAATCCTCTTCGCGCACTCTCAAGAATGAGCTGCCTGACGTGTCCTTTAACATATCTATACATTGATGCGATGTATCTTCACACGCAATATGGCATTTATTGCAGTTAATGCACACATCATTATTAATGCGCGCAACGACCTTATAATTAAGATCTAAGTTCCCCCAGTCGGAATAGCGCGGTACGGACTTACCGACAATATCCATCACGGAGGATATCCCTTTTTCATCAAGATAATTGGACAGTCCATCGATCAAGTCTTCAACTATTCTAAAACCGTGATGCATGGCAGCTGTGCAAATTTGCACTCCAGTCGAACCCATCAGCAAAAATTCCACCGTATCCTGCCAATTTGAAATGCCGCCAATTCCCGAAATGGGAACATTGATCATTTTATTCCTTGCACACTCTGCCACCATATTCAAAGCAATCGGCTTCACAGCTGGACCGCAATACCCTCCGTGAGCCCCCTTGCCGCCTACATGGGGAATCGTATTCCATGAATGGATATCCACTCCTGCCAAGCTGTTGATCGTATTGATCATGCTTATTGCATCCGCACCGCCGCGCACCGCCGCTTCAGCCGTAACCGTAATGTCGGTTATATTGGGTGTAAGCTTGACGATGACGGGCTTGGATGCAGCTTCCTTCGCCCAGTATGTTTGCTTTTCAACCAGTTCTGGAACCTGTCCCGAAGCAGCTCCCATCCCACGCTCAGCCATACCGTGCGGGCAGCCAAAGTTCAACTCGTAACCATCGACCCCTACATCTTCTATGCGCTTGATGATCTCATGCCACTTTTCCTGTTGTGGCTCCACCATCACCGATGCAATGATTGCATGATCAGGGAACCTCTTCTTCGTTTCATATATTTCCTTCAGATTCACTTCCAGCGGACGGTCCGTTATCAATTCTATATTGTTGAACCCGGCAACTCTTTGTCCATTAAAACTGACCGCTGCAAAACGTGATGAGACATTCAGGATGGGGTCACCCAATGTCTTCCAAACAGCTCCTCCCCAGCCAGCTTCAAATGCACGCTGAACTTGATAACCCGAATTAGTAGGTGGTGCTGAAGCAAGCCAAAAAGGATTGGGAGATTTAATACCTGCAAGATCAATTGATAAATCAGCCATGATAAGCCTCCTATTTTTCATAGTTATTTAAGCAATATCCACCGCTCCGCCCATCAAAATCGAATCAATTTCATAGGCTGTCTTTTTCCCTTGCTGGGCAGCTGAAACAACCATTGCCTCACCTTGGCCTTTTCCGAAGATCACGTCACCGCACGCAAAGATCTTTTCATTCGATGTCCTGTAGGAATCACCCTCCAATGTCACGACGCCATCATCATGTTGAATGCCGAACTGTTCAATCAATCCTACATACCTTGATTGGCCTATGGCACGAATGACGCCATCGACCGGAATGACGAACTCTGATCCGGAAATTTGGACTGGACGGCGCCGGCCATCTTCACCTGCCTCGCTAAGCACCATTTTTACGCACTCGATACCCGTTACCTGACCGCTTTCATCCGATAGGATCCTGGAGGGGGCAGTCAGCCAGTGAAAACCGACACCTTCTTGTTTGGCAAACTCATACTCAAAATCATAGGCAGTCATTTCCTTTTGGGTACGACGATAAATAATGCTCACCTGTTCGGCGCCCAGGCGAATAGAACAGGTCGCGGCGTCGATCGCCGTGTTTCCAGCCCCAATCACCGCCATCTTCTTCCCAATGAATTTATCAGTGATTGTCCCTGTTTTCGTTGCCTTTACGAAATCGATTGCATCATAAACTTCAGCTAAATCCTCCCCTTCAATCCCAAGCTTAGGAACATCGGACATGCCTATCGCTAAAATGACCGCATCATGGTCGGCAGTCAGCTGATTTGCGGAAACATCCACCCCGACCCGTGTATTCGTTTTAATATCAACATCCAAACTCTTTACTTGTTCGACTTCCCAATAAGAAATGCTCTGAGGTAAACGGAACGATACAATTCCGTAAGTATTTAATCCGCCTGGATTCTTTTCAGCTTCGAAAATGGTTACACTGTAGCCAAGCAAGGCTAACTCCCTTGCTGCAGACAAACCCGCCGGACCGCTTCCTACAATGGCAACTTTTTTGCCATTCTTCTTCCCGGCCTTGAATAGGGCTTGTTTATTTTGGATGGCCCAATCTGTGGAATAACGCTGGAGATTGCCGATCATGATCGGCTTTGTAGAATGGTTCAGGACACATGCCCCCTCACATAACTCTTCAGTCGGACATACCCGCGCACAGCTGGCACCGACAGGATTGGCCGTCATGATTGTCTTGGCCGACCCTTTAAAATTACCTGATGCTATCTTCTTGATAAAACCGGGAATATCTATTCCGGTCGGACAGGCTTGGATACATGGGGCATCATAGCAGTATAAACATCGATTCGATTCTTCCAAAGCTTCCCTTGGGGATAATCCCCTCTCCGCTTCCTGAAAGTTAATCTCTAGACCACCTTTTAACGGGCTTGTCATACTCATCCACTATTTCTCCTTCCAAACATTTATTTTTGAAAAATAAAAAGGGAGGAATTGCGTGCATTCTCTCTACTGTCCTCATATTTAAACGATTGAAAGCATTGCCAACATGGTTTACATCCATTTAATCACCTAACAAGTCATGGCGATTTCCCAGCCAAGAATCTCTCATTTTGTTTATTATTTTCTCTCTCATTCTCTCACTGGCCACGCCCGGTCCCTGTTTCCTTCAAAAAGCCCCCCCTACTAATCTTAAAAACTCAAATCCTGATGATAAATCAGAGAATTGAGTATTCTTTATTCTATAATGTTGAAAAGCAAGTTACATTATACAAAGTGTAAAGTATTCCCAGTCTCTAAATTTGCAATATGTAATATTCATGTTATATTTCCTAACAATAAGTGATAAGCCTCGTCATTTTTCTACATCCAAACTTACTTTTCATCATACTTACTGATATTTTTGGCTGATTTGATCCGATTACCTGCTTATCAACACTTTGTCCACATAAAAAAAAGCCCAGAAACAAAAATCTTGGTTTCCTGGGTCTTTTCACTTTTATCCACAACTTATTCACATATTATATGGCGTTATTCTCTTTGTTTTTGCGGAACAGAGGCTTTCCACCAAAAGTTATCCACATTAATGAATCGACTTTTCCACTTATCAACAAGCCATTAACAATTTATCAACAAGCAGGTTCATTCCGGACGTATAACGTATCGTTTATATTTCTCATAATCCGTTTTCTTGCACTCAAGCTTTATTCGGTATCCGATTGCCTCATATTCCGTTTCCGTTATGTGACCATTTTCATTGAAATAAGAAACCAGCTGCCCTTGATCAAATGGAATCAGCATTTCACAGTGGGTATAGTCGACAAAAATATGCTTACGAATTTGATTTATCAATTCCTCGATGCCAACTTTGTTTTTTGCTGACATATATACAGAGCCACGATTCACCTGAGGGATATCCAAATCGGTAAGGTCCGCTTTATTATACGCAAAGATCGTCGGAATCCCTTTAATGCCTATATCGTTTAAAGTCTTTTCCGTTATCTCTATTTGCTGCTCATGATTAGGATTGGAAAAATCGACAACATGGATCAACAGATCCGCTTCTACCACTTCTTCCAATGTGGATCGGAATGCCTTCACTAGATGATGCGGCAATTTAGACACAAATCCCACCGTATCCGTCAATAAGAACTCCTTTTTATCCGGCAGCGGAATGTTTCGGACGGACGTCTCAAGCGTAGCGAACAGCATATCTTTCTCCAACACCTGCTTTTCGGCAGTTGGATGGAACATCTCAATCAGTGCATTCATGATCGAAGATTTACCTGCATTGGTATAACCGACTAAGGATACGACAGGGATGGCATTCTTTTTCCGCTGTTTCCTCTGCGTTTGCCTGTGTGCAACAAGGTCTTCCAGTTCTTTATTCAAAACACTTATATTTTCCTCGATCCTCCTGCGGTCAAGCTCTAACTGCTTTTCACCTGCTCCTTTGTTTGTACCGACCCCGCCGCTCTGACGCCCTAGTGACTCCCTTAAACCAACGAGACGCGGGAGCATATACTGCAGCTTTGCCACTTCTACCTGAAGCTGTGCTTCCTTCGTTTTCGCCCGATGCGCAAAAATATCCAGAATCAAGATTGTCCGGTCAATCACCTTGCAATCCATGTCCCTCTCCAGATTACGAAGTTGCGAAGGGGAGAGCTGGTCATTAAAAATGACGACATTAGCTTCTTTATGCTCAACGAGATTTTTCACTTCCTCGATCTTCCCGGTACCGATAAAATGTGATGAGTTCACCCGATGCAAATTTTGTGTGATGGTCCCTGCAACCTCTACCTCACATGCTTCCGTTAAATTGGCCAATTCCTCCATCGAATACTCAAAATCCTTTGAACCGTTGAGATTGACTCCAACCAAAATTGCCCTCTGCTGTAATTCCATCATTTCAAATCCCTTCCGTACATACCTTACTCCCTATATTATACTTAAACAAACTGTCATGCTGCCTAAAAGCGAGCCACATTGTAGTATACCAGGCATCGCTTGCATAAAGGTTGCTGCCCTTAGCAAAGTGTTTTTATTGGACTTCCTTTTACTTTTAACAAAAAATATGACAACCGACTATTTTTTCAAAGTTTCACATGAAACAATTAGAAAGCTCAAAATAAAAGCTCCCTGGTGCACCTTAAGATGCACCAGGGAGCCCATATTATTCTATTCTTTTATTCTCAATAACCTAAGACTGTTCAATGTAACTAATAGCGTCGCACCCATGTCGGCAAAAATCGCCATCCAAAGTGTTAACCAGCCCGGCGCTATCAATAATAAGGCCAGGACTTTAATCACCAATGAAAACGTGATGTTCTGCTTAATGATTTTTAATGTTTTGCGGCTTAAGCGGATTGTATAAGGCAGCTTCGATAAGTCATCACCCATCAAGGCAATATCGGCTGTTTCAAGGGCTGTATCCGTGCCCGCCCCTCCCATTGCGATTCCTACCGTGGAAGCTGCCAAGGCCGGAGCATCATTGACACCATCGCCTACCATGGCCACTCGATCGTATTTTTGTTTCCATCGTTTGATGATGGTCAATTTATCATGCGGCAATAGCTCCGCCTCAATCTCATGAACGCCAGCTGCCGCTCCAATCGCTTTTGCCGTTCCGATATTATCGCCAGTCAGCATGATCGTTTTTTCAATCCCCAAAGCATGCAGTTTCCGAATGGCTTCCTTACTGCTTTCCCTTATTTCATCAGACACCGCGATGAGTGCATGGAGCTTCACTTGATCGCCAAGCACCATCACCGTTTTCCCTGTATTTTGATAGCCGCTGATTAATTTAAGCACATCATCAGAGAAAACGAAACCTGCCTCTTCCACAAAAAGGTGGGGTTTACCAATGTAATAGATTTCTTGATTGATTTTCCCTTTTATCCCTTTACCGGTGATTGCAGTAAAATCCTCTACCAATAAAGAATGATAGTCCACATCGTAGGTTTCCGCCTTTTGAAGAATGGCCGTGGCAAGGGGATGCTGTGATCTGCTTTCTAAAGCAGCGGCGATAGCCAGCACGTCCTGTTCATTCAACACATCAGATAACATTTTGAAATCGGTCACCTCAGGTACGCCCTTTGTTAAAGTACCCGTTTTATCAAACGCGATTGCCTTTAAGGCTCCCGCTTCCTCCAAATGGACCCCGCCTTTAATCAGCACACCATGTTTCGCAGCATTTCCGATTGCTGTCACGATGGCGATGGGCGTAGAAATGACCAAAGCACAAGGACAGCCGACAACCAGTACAGCCAATCCCCGATAAATCCATTCACTCCAATCCCCGTTCATCACGATCGGGGGTAATACCGCAATGCCCAGGGCAATGAGCATGATGGCCGGCGTATAAAATTTTGCGAATTTATCCACGAAGGCTTGGGAAGGAGCCTTTTCGGCCTGTGCTTCTTCAACAAGGTGGATGATTTTTGCAATCGTCGTATCCTCGACCCGCTTCGTGACCTCCACTTCGAGCAGCCCTTCACCATTTAGGGTTCCGGCAAATACTTCACCCTCAACCGTTTTAAAAACCGGCTCGGATTCACCAGTAATGGCTGCTTGATTAAGTGTCGAGGCGCCCTTCATGATCCGGCCATCCATTGCAAGCTTTTGACCTGGTTTAACGATCATGATGTCGCCCACTTCAACCTCATCAACAGCAACCATCATTTCATGATGCCCTCTAATGATCAAAGCTTCTTTAGGTGCGATGTTCATTAATGATTCGATGGAATTACGCGCCTTATCCATCGAATATTTTTCCAATGCTTCACTTATCGCAAATAGAATGACGACGGTCGCGCCCTCGCCCCATTCACCAAGCACGGCCGCCCCGATGATGGCAACCGTCATAAGGGTGTGCATATCAAAGCGAAGCCTTACAAGGTTTTTCAAACCATTGACAAATAATGAATATCCTCCAACTATGATTGCAGCCGCATAACCGATTACCGGCATGATGCTTCCATCAGCATATCGCTTATCCAATATCCAGCTGACCAGCAATATGATAACCGAAAACACCACTTTAATATTTTCTTTTTGCTTCCAAAATGGTTCCTTTTTAGTTGCCTGTTCCTGTTCACCGCGGATCTTCAGATTATCGAAAGCTCCCGCCTTTTCAATCTGTTCAATGGTCGCGCTGCCCTGTACCGAAATCTTCGAGGCGCCAAAGTTGATTTTGGCATCCTTTACACCCTCTAGTTCACGGACATTGTTCTCGAACTTCGCCGCACAATTCGTGCAGGATAGACCTTGGATACGATATGTTTTCATTAGGGATTCAGCCATCGACCCTTACCTCCTGCTGATGTTCTAATGCAATGAGAATCAATTGCTTAATATGGTGATCATCCAAAGAATAAAAAGCCAACTTACCTTCTTTTCGATATTTTACGATTGCATGTTTATAAAGGGTACGAAGATGATGTGACGTCGTCGCCATCGAAGCACCAATGATATTGGCCAGATCGCACACACACAATTCCTCGTCCGTACAGAGCGCATAAGCTATCTTCGCCCTATTTTCATCGCCTATAACCTTAAACAGCTTCGACATGCTGGATATATCCACCTGGGCCATTTCCCCTTGAATGCGATTGACCTTCACTTCATCATGCAGGTGAACATCACATATATCTTTCAGTTCCGTCATCTTCTCACACCTCTCATTCAAATCTTCGTTTGATTATAATATAACATAATTCCCTGAATATTCAAATCCATATTTGAATGTATAAGAATCTTTTCCCCTTCCCAAAGAAATTAATGAAAGTGCCCATATATTTTTATATGTGGGCCATCGTTTTTTTGTTTCCCCTTTTGCTAACAAAAAGGTCATGCCGCCCTCTTCCCTGATCTTCAAGCAAAAAAAGAAGGGACAAATTCCTTTACGCCCCTTCAATCAATGATTTCAGTAATTACCTATCGTACCTATCGTTACCTTGATACGTATAATATATTTAATTTAGTATTTTATAGAAAAACTATGATATACTTAGTCAAACCTTTTTAAGCGTTTTACTTTACTTGTACCATTTACCCTGCTTATCGTTTAGCAGGGTTTTTTGTTATGTATTTTCACAAAACAAAAAAAGACGGACCCTTTAAAAAGGATCCGTCTTTTTTTGTTATCGAAATTATGCTTTTTGAACGTTAGAAGCTTGAGGTCCGCGTTGACCTTGTTCTACTTCAAAAGTAACTTCTTGGCCTTCGTCTAAAGATTTGAAACCTTCGCTTTGGATAGCTGAGAAATGTACGAATACGTCGTCTCCGTTTTCGCGTTCGATGAATCCAAAACCTTTTTCTGCGTTAAACCATTTTACTTTACCTTGTTCCATTGTTGTTGCCTCCTAGTGCATCTAAGCACAATGTATTACTATCCTTGCTCTAAGTCATCATCGAAAACGAAAAGTAGTACTTTTAGTATCCTTAGTACCGAACAAAAATAATTAAGACTAAGCATAACATTAAATGGTAGCGATTGCAAATAGTTTGGGGAAACTTTTTTCCAGCAATTTTTAATACTCTCTAAATTCTATAAAAAAAAGCAGTAATGAAAGTGACTCTATCTATTACACATGAACTCTTACATACATACATTCATCCAAACAAAAACCTCTCGTTTACTAATTTAAAGAGGTTTCATAGTGTAGAAAAACTCGATATTTTCTACATTTTTTTGAGGGTGTGTAAAACGGAACGTTGATTTCCTCTCCGGGCGGTCCTCCTCGGCGCTCTTTCCCGCAGAAGTCTCATACCTTCCGTACCAATCAACTATGTTTAAAAACTCAGATAGAACTCATTTTGTCTCCAAAAACCTCCCGTAAACAAAATAAGAAAGGTCTTTGTAGCTGTTTACATCAAATATTTATTTTTCCGTAATGAACTTTTCCACCATTTCTTCTAAAATCGCCGATTCTTTTGCTAAATCTTCATTTTGTTCCTTCAATCCAGCCATTATGGTACTTTGTTGAATGGCAGCTGCCGAGATTTGCTCCGTTGTTGCGACTCCTTCTTCGGAAATCGCCGCAATTTCCTGTATGGATGCCAGGCTTTCATCCGAAGACTCATTGATTTTTTTCGAATGGGCGGCCAATTGTTCTGTGCCTTTCAGCAATTTCTCTACGGATTCGAATATCTTATTGAAAATCTCGCCATTGTTTTCCACTAAGGAAACACCATTAAGTATATCCTGAAAACTCTCATCATTATTTTGGATGACTTTGGCTGTTTGTTCATTAATCCGCATGATCGATTCTGAAATGATATCGATGGATTCATCGGTTTGCACAGCCAATTTTTGCACCTCTTGAGCGACTACGGCAAAACCTCTGCCAGCTTCACCCGCCCGTGCCGCTTCTATGGATGCATTCAGGGACAGCAGGTTCGTTTGGGATGCAATCACCCTTATTAAGCCAATCACTTCATTTATCTTCACTACATCCTCTTCCAGGCTCACCAAATTGGCTTTATTCGCTTGGCCGTTTTCCATGATTTTATCCATCTGGCTCGTTACATCTTGCACTTGTTTACTCCCTTGTTCAGCAAGTGTATTTGCATGCATCGTAAATTCATTCATTTCATTCGTTTGCTCGTTCATTAAACGGATCGTATCCGTTAAGTCACTGACCATATTGGAAATCCGGTCAATATGATGGGCACGTTCTTCCGAAGCCCTTGCTTCTTCCGTTGTCCCCGTCACTATCTGGCCATAGGATTCCACCATCTCTTCAAAGGATTGCTGAATGGAAACTGTCGTTTGATTCATCGTTTGGGCATGTTCACGGACATTCTGGATAATATGGGACAAACTTAATCTCATATCTTCGAATCCATTTGACAGATCGCCAATCTCATCCTCTCTGCCAACGGGTATCGATTTACTTAAGTCCCCTTTTGCCATTTCATTCGTGTAACCAACAAGTTCATTGACGGGTCCCGAAATCTTTTTCCCGATGACAACGGCGCATAGCACACCCAATATAACGGCACTTGCAAGAAATAAGATATTATAGAATATCATTGTGCTTTTCAATTCATCAATGAAGCTTGCATCCATATCGATTCCGACAATCGCGTCCGTTCCTTCGATTGGCGTAAAGTACGACTTATGTGTTCCCCACTTATCTTTATATATTTCACTCAAGACGTCTTCGCTTCGATTTATCGATTTTGCCTGTTCCGGCGTGAAGGGGGATTCCACCATATAGTCATCGCTGCCGCTCAAGGCTACAATCATGTCGGCATCATTCTCCCGCTTCAAAACATAAACATATTCAATTCCCTTTTTATCTTCAACAAAGGCATCCAGTTTCCGCTTAATCTCTTCGCCCCGTTCGGAAGCCTTGTTTATCAAAGTGGGATTGAGGCTCGCTGCTAAACTGTGGGCATTTTCAGAAAGGCGATCATCGAATTGCGGAAGGACATTCTCATTGATCATTTTATTAGTAATATAGGAAAAGCAAAGGCCCATGGCCCCTGCGAAAATCACGAAAGGAATAATGTAAAACAAGAATAGTTTTGCCAATAGAGATTTTTTAGGATTCAGCTTTGAAAATCTCATTTCCATGCCCCCCCTAGTTGAAAACCAGGTGTTTTATAGTCAAATATGGTATTAAATCCAAATGAAGCAATTGGAGATTTTCATTCAAATCCTCACTTCTATAAAAGATGATGGCCACGCTCCGGTCATTTTGAAAAGGAAGCTGCCTATATTCCAAAACATGTTCGAATTCATGACAAAGTCCATCATGATCAATACGTGCAACATCTTCCGGATTTATTTCAAGCGGAACCTCTGCAAAGAAAAAGCTATATATTCGATCGTCCATCTCTTCCAATATCCGATTCCAATCGGGTTTCGTTCCTGAAAAATAATGTTCATACATATTCATTCCATAGGCATGGTAACCTAGATCCGTTGTACCCGCCCCAGCAAAACGCAGGGGATTGATTTCGATGGGTATCACCCGGCTTCCCTTTTTGCGGATTTCAAAGTGTACAGGATAATTCCTAAGCGGAAGGACCGTTTGGATATTCTTCATGAACTTCAATGCATCATGATAGATTTCATCAATGGCCAACTTCGAAGTATAATAAATTCGATCGGAAGTATCGTAATCATCCTTGAATGATCGTTTGAACACATTCAAAATGACCGGTTCACCATCTTGATTGTAATAACCATCAATGGCATACTCTTCACCCTGAATCCACTCTTCTATCAAAACGGTCTGGGATCCGACCACTTCTGAATCATATAATCCACCCGAATGAAGTAAATCGGCTTTAAGCTGGTTCACGGCTATATACCAATCCTGTTCATTCTTGACTTTGTGCACACCTACACTGGAATAGCCAATATTGGGTTTGATAACTACCGGAAACGGTATTTGATTTATATCCAGCTCACTTATCATGGATAAATCGATATCTTGGAAATAGAAATCAGGATATAAAGATTTCGTCAAATTTCGCACCTGGCTCTTATCCTTCAATAACTTTGACCAAATGTATTCATTGCTATCCGGTTGAAAATGCCCTAGTAGTGTTATGCCATTTTCAGAGTTTGTAAGAATTCTTTTGTCCTTTTCCATGGACTTGAAAAATTCTGTATCCTTTTGAATGTTTAGCTTTTCTGATGTTAATGTGTCTCCCCACTGACCTTGTTCCAATACTGGGATTTGCTGTTCCTCTAACACCTTTAGAAGAATTGGCGACACAATCGACTCATTCAAAATAATCATTTTTTCCACCTAACTTGTACTGTTTTTTGTATCTCCATATTTAATCGGTTAAAACCGGTAAGTTTTTAGCTTATATAGGTATTTATTATTTAAAATCAAGATATCACTATATCTTTTTACCCATCAGTCATAAACTTGAGATCCTTACACATATTCCTTACCGTTAACCATCGAATATTTAATTTCCTTGTATCTTCATGAAAAAAAGCAAACACTATTTTAAGTGTCTTCCATATTTTTGCAAATTTATCATTCAGAAAAGGTTCACCAAAATTTTCGTGGAATAACTAAGACTCGTTCATATTCAATTCATAACTTCTTTATATACTTCTCTGTAATGAAAATCGAGAAAGGATGTATTTACATATGTCAGAAACAAAAAAACAAAAAGGATGGCGCCAGTTCATTCGATTGGTTCAACAAACGAAGCCTTCCAAACTAATGATAGGGATTGCATTAGCATTAAGCCTAGGCACAACAGGTGTAGCTTTATTAGTCCCATTATTCACAAAAAATCTAATCAATGATTTTTCAGTCAGTTCACTAAACGCTGAAAGAATCACACTTCTCGTTGTTGCCATCATTGTTCAAGCATTGGCCAGTGGATTTTCCATCTATTTATTAAATCGGATCGGTCAATCCGTAGTGGCAGGTATCCGCGATCAACTATGGAAAAAATTACTTGTATTACCCGTGAGTTATTTTGATGATCATCCATCGGGGGAAACAGTCAGCCGAATGACAAATGATACAACTGTAGTGAAGGGATTAATCTCTGAACATCTCTCTAATTTTGTTACAGGAATCATTTCCATCGTAGGATCCATGATCGTGTTATTCGTACTGGATTGGAAAATGACATTATTGATGTTCACTGCAATTCCGCTCTCCGTTTTAATATTAATGCCGCTAGGGAAAAAAATGCACAAAATATCAAAAGGGATGCAGGACGAGACAGCAAGCTTCACCGCAGTCCTTCAGCAGGTTCTAACGGAAATACGTCTTGTTAAAGCATCAAATGCAGAAGCTTTGGAATATCAAAATGGCCAAAAAGGAATCCAGAAATTATTTCAATTCGGATTGAAAGAGGCAAAAATCCAAGCGTTGATTGCGCCGCTAATGAGTTTTGTCATGATGGCATTACTCGTCCTGATTTTAGGTTATGGGGGAATGCGTGTTTCTTCAGGAGCACTGACTGCTGGGGCTTTAGTTGCTTTCATCATGTATCTTTTCCAAATAATCATGCCAATGGCTCAATTGGCCAGTTTCTTTACACAATTCCAAAAAGCAACGGGTGCAACAGAGCGCATCATTTCCATTCTGGATTCTGTGGAGGAAGAAGATGCGAAGCAGCCCGTTCAAAATATGAGTCAATCCATCAGCGTGGATCACCTGAACTATAGTTACAATAATGGAGAACAGGTACTTAAAGATATAAGCTTTAACGTTGAGGCCGGTAAGGTCACTGCAATAGTCGGCCCAAGCGGCAGCGGAAAAACGACCCTTTTTTCATTATTCGAGCGTTTCTACAAACCACAGGAAGGATCCATATCCATAGGCGGGACATCCATAAATGATTTCACACTGCTTTCATGGAGAAGCCAGATTGGATATGTTTCACAGGAAAGCCCGATTGTATCCGGTACAATTCGAGATAATATTTGTTATGGCATCAATCGGGATATAACAGATGATGAATTAAATCAAGTGGCTAAAATGGCGTATGCAGATCAATTCATTTCTGAGCTTCCGAACGGATATGATACAGAGGTCGGTGAAAGGGGCATGAAATTATCAGGCGGTCAAAGACAAAGAATTGCAATCGCCCGTGCATTTTTAAGAAACCCGAAAATATTAATGCTGGATGAGGCTACCTCCAGCCTGGACAGCAAATCAGAAAAAGTGGTTCAACAGGCATTAAATCACTTAATGAAAGGAAGAACAACAATAGTCATCGCCCACCGCCTATCGACCGTTATCGGTTCGGATCAAATCATCTTCCTTGAAAAAGGGAAAATAACAGGCAGCGGAACACATAAAGAGCTATATAATACGCACTCATTATATCGCGAATTTGCTGAACAGCAGTTGCACAAGCTTGAACTGGCCTAATTCGCCGAAAGGAAAGAAGAAGGATGACAAAAATATTGATAGTCGATGATGATGCACATATTCGCGAACTTATAAACCTGTTGTTAAGAAAAGAAGGCTTTGATCTATATGAAGCGTCAGATGGAATGCAAGCATTGAAAGTAATGGAAAAAGTGAAAATCGATTTGGCAGTCATCGATATTATGATGCCTAACATGGATGGATGGCAATTATGCAAAGAGTTACGGGAATTTAGTGATATCCCCATTTTAATGCTGACTGCAAAAGGGGAAACAACACAAAAAGTAAAAGGATTCGGGCTTGGGGCAGATGATTATCTTGTAAAGCCATTTGAACCGATCGAATTGGTTGTTAGAATAAAGGCATTATTAAAACGGTATAAAATCACTATTTCACAAACATTAAATATCGGCGAATTAAAGATGAATCGTAACACGCATGAAATGTCATTCAAAGAACAGGAATATACGATTCCATTAAAAGAATTCGAATTGCTGTTTAAATTAGCAAGCTATCCCGGAAAAACTTTTTCCAGGGAAGATCTTATCGAAGACATTTGGGGCTATGATTATGAAGGTGATGAACGAACTGTCGATGTTCATATAAAAAGAGTGAGGGAACGGTTTCCTGAATCGGAATTCCCCTTCCGGATTAAAACGATTTGGGGATTGGGCTACCGTTTGGAGATAACGAGATGAGGGGCAATCGATTTTTCAAACAAATGCTTGGCATGCTGTTTTTTGTAACGTTTATTTCAATTTCCTTTTCCGCCGGGTACTATATCATTGAGCTTTTGCCCTTAAGGTTAACCAATTATGTTCGGTATCTGGCTACAATCGTGACAAGCATCGCAATCATGATATTAATTGGTCGCCTTATCCATGCTATCCATCATAATAAACGGGTAAATATATACCTCGAAATCATAGATGCCTTAAGGAAAATAGCAAATGGCGATTATAATGTACAACTGGATTTTAATATGGACAAGAGAAACGAAATGACCGATATCATTAACCATTTCAATCACATGGCCAAACAATTGAAGCAAATGGAAGAAATGCGGCAGGAGTTCATCTCTAACGTCTCACATGAAATACAGTCGCCCCTTACCTCCATTGTAGGATTTGCCCAAGCACTTCAATTTAATAAGCTGACAATCGAAGAACGAAATCATTATCTTCATATAATAGAGACAGAGAGCAGGAGATTATCCAAATTAAGTGATAACCTTCTAAAGCTTACATCCCTTGAATCCGAGCATCATCCTTTTGAAAGGACAGATTTCCGGCTGGATCAGCAAATACGGACCATTATTTTGGCTTGTGAACCCGCTTGGTTGGAAAAAGAACTCGAATTGGACATAGCCTTGGAAAAGATTCCAATAGTGGCAGACCAGGATTTGATGAGCCAAGTATGGACAAATTTAATACACAATAGCATCAAATTCACCCGCCACCGCGGAAAGATCACGATTCGATTACAACAGATTGATAGCCAGGCATCCATAACGATATCCGACAATGGAATCGGCATTTCCGAAACCGACCAGTTCCATATATTCGAGCGATTCTATAAAGCCGACCTTGCAAGGGAACGCTCAAAAAGCGGCAGCGGTTTAGGACTATCCATCGTGAAAAAGATTATAGAGATGCATGAAGGGAACATATCCGTGAAAAGCGAACTCGAAAAGGGAACGACCTTCACCATTCTGCTACCTATTTCGTGAGGGTTTTGTGATTGTTAAAAACCTTTTTTAAATCATTCATGCTGCTGCTATTTTTAAAAACACTGCCCGTTCGTTGATGATTATATTGTAATATCGACACTTCTACTAAAAGCAGGCGATTGTGTGAAACTTTGCGGAAACTTCTATAAAAGATTGAAACAGGAATTGATAATTATATTATAAACGTTGGGTACAAAAAGCAAATTTGATACCCAACGTTTAACAAGCCGGAAAAATTGTTGGTGGCAATAAATATGGACACCCCTTATAAATGAAATCGTTATAATACCTATATTATCTTTGATTAAACTTTATTTTATTGTTAGGAAAAGAACATACATCAAAAACAACAAAATAATATATCCATCAAAGAATATAACTTTTTCACTTTGAAATTGATTATTTTTTCTTACCTTTATAAATAAAAAAGTTAATATAGATAGAAAGAATATTAAACCTGTTATAGTAGTAATTGGCGACACCATTATCTGATAATAAGTTTCTGTAACCTTTTCTGGGAAATGCATGATGGTCCTCATTATTTCATTCACCAAAAAGTGAAAAAAGATAGCCGGAACGATGCTCCCAGTATAGATGGTTAATAGTGCAAGAGAAATACCCATTACAAATGCAAAAATAAAATTTCCTACCGTCATATGATAAATGCTAAAAATAAAAGCACTTAAAATTATGGCCGATTTTATGTTCATTCTCTGATATTGTTTTAATAATATACCCCTAAAAAGAATTTCTTCACTAATCGCCACTGAAAAGCCAATCATCATAATACTGTAAAAACTTATGTTTTTACTACTTTCCATAAGTGTACAAACAATTTTTTCAGCAGTAAGCCATTCGCCCGTTAGTAGATAATGTTGGGTCCTACCAAAAAACACAGTCAGCATGTGAGCTATACTACCCATTAACATACCAAAAAGAATATATTTTATATGTACCTTATTAAGCCTAATGCTCGATAAGGTTATTTTTTTCTTTTTTAAGAAAAGAAAAAGAACATAGATAATAACCAGTTTACTTATAAAGAAAAATAATTGTTTGTTTATTTGCAAAAAAAGTTCTTGTAAAGTAAGTTGGGCAAAAGGAAAAATAATCATAATTAGTATCGTTATATATAATATAAAGCGATGTGTTTGCTTAATATCAGTATCCATTCTTACCCCTTTACTATACAATAATTTCAATGAAGTCATTTTTTAGAATAAGAGTTTGTATTTGCACTCTTTTCAACTTATTTTATTGCCATTTTTTTATATTTAATGTAAGTTGCATTTCTTTGCTCTGTTTTTATCAAATTACCAGTTGGACTATATGTTTTTAGAGTGCCAGTCAATTTCCATGTTTCTTTGTATTGGTTCCATTTTTTCGTTGCCGAATATACCTTTTCTCCGCCACCAGAAATAACTAATTTACCAGCTATCTCTACCTTGAAGGTAAGGTTAAGACTCCAGTTTGTAGTATCAGTCACTTTTTTGTGAAAGACACTTGATTGTCGTTTATCTGTGGCTGTTTTCCAAGTATACCGATTACAAGTAGCACACACTGGAGATATACCAATTCTATTATTCGTGATTTCTCCTGTTTTTTCATCACAAGTATAGGTATTTCTTGACCTAAAAGTACATCAGAGCCTGATAGAGTTGTATATTCTGTCAGAAACTCACCTGATTGGCTTTCCTCTTTTAATTCAGTTGGAGAACTTGCAAAAGTTGATATTGGACTAAATCCAAACCAAAATACAGGAATTATTAATATAAAAAGGTATAATAACTTCTTCATTTCTTCACCCCACCTAATATTTTTTCCTTGGATACCCCTTATGAATTTTTGATTTAATATCTTAAGTAGTTTGGTTGTAATATTTGTTCTCTCGATTTTATCAAAAAACAAAAGCACAAGTAGTTCCAAATTTGGAACTCCCTGTGCTTTTTTTGAACTTAAACTATTTATGGAGTCGCAACCGTAAAGGTAAGGTCATTAAGGATGGAGAATCTGCCTTTTTGCCTATGGTGCTAGATCAGGCGGCATATCTGGAGAGCTTATATCCTCAGAACCACATCGTTTCACTTCTAATATTGAACAGAACCCCGAATAATGGACACTTTAATAGAGATTCAGCCCACCCTCCGATTTTTACTTATTTCCGCCAAAAAGTTGAACAGTCTGCCTTATCAAAAATATTATACTCAATCATTTTCTCAAGTAATGAGTAATCAACCGTACTGTCCCACTTGATACGTACCAACTGCTTGGTGTGATCATAGCCAGCCTGCACGATTTCATCAGAGAAGTGATCGATCCCTGCCTTTTCAGGAGCAACAGCCAAATGATGTTTGGCTACACTAAAGCCAATAATATATGTGTCATGATCGGTAAACATAGGCTGATTCCACGCAATCTTCGGCATTAGATTTGGAAATTTCTTAGTTACCCAAGCCAGGACTTCTTCCGTTCGTTCCCTATGTTGCGGGTTATCAATATTCGCTAAAAATTCTGCAAAGACTTCCATGCTATTCTCTCCTAAATAAAAAAAATTTTATGAAGACTTCATTTTCAACATCACCTAAATTTAATGCCAATATGGGTTTCTTTCAACAATGCATATAGGAAGATCATTAACATTGCTCTAATGGATGCCATGACTACCTACTGATGGATTTGATAGATTATATTACACTGCACACCGATTCATATTAACTCGGTCTTCTAATCAACTTGAGAGGTTCTCGTTGTTTTAAACATAAAAATACCCCTTTGGCTAATCATAGCCAAAGGGGTAAAGCTTCGCAACTTTTTTATAATCTACATTGCATTCATTCCAACTTACTCAACCGTTACACTTTTCGCGAGATTACGCGGTTTATCCACGTCACATTCGCGGTGCAAGGCTGCGTAGTAGGCAATGAGCTGCAGCGGGATAACAGAGATAAGGGGTGTTAATAGTTCATTCACTTCCGGGATGACGAAACGGTCATCCTCTTCTTCCAGACCCTTCATGGAAATGATGCAAGGGTTGGCGCCACGGGCAACCACTTCCTTCACATTACCACGGATGCTTAGGTTGACGCCTGCTTGAGTAGCAAGGGCTATGACAGGTGTACCTTCTTCAATCAAGGCAATCGTTCCATGTTTAAGCTCTCCGCCAGCAAAGCCTTCCGCCTGGATGTAAGAGATCTCCTTCAGCTTAAGTGCCCCTTCAAGTACAACATAGTAGTCAAGGGAACGGCCGATGAAGAAGCAGTTTCTCGTAACGGACAAATATTCACGGGCGATGTCTTCCATCTCTTCTTTCGAATCACATAGTGCTTCCATAGCCGTCGCAACGATTCCAAGCTCTTTTACAAGGTCGAAACCGTACTCCATGTTACGGAATTGGCCAGTTACATTCGCCAAGATGGATAAGACTGCCACTTGGGCTGTGTAGGCCTTTGTAGAGGCTACGGCAATTTCAGGACCAGCATGCAGCAAGAGCGTATAATCCGCTTCACGTGACAATGTAGAGCCAGGTACGTTCGTGATGGTCAGGGCTTTATGACCAAGCGCTTTGATGGACACTAACACGGCACGGCTATCTGCAGTTTCACCACTTTGTGAAATGAAGATGAATAGCGGTTTTTTCGATAATAACGGCATATTGTAAGTGAATTCCGATGCCACATGGACCTCAACCGGAATTTCAGTCATTTTTTCGATGAATTGCTTACCAATCAACCCTGCATGATAGCTGGTTCCGCAAGCGATGATATAAATACGGTCAGCCTCACTTACGGCTTCAGTAATGTTATAGTCGATTGCAAGTTTACCTTCTTCATTTTGGTATGCTTGAATGATTTTACGTATTACGGCTGGCTGCTCGTCGACTTCCTTGAGCATATAGTGAGGATACGTACCTTTTTCAATATCACTTGCATCCAGTTCAGCCGTGTAAGGAGCACGCATGACTTCTTCGTTGGAAAGGTTCTTGATCGTTACCTTTTCATTTGTCACGATAACCATTTCCTTATCCATCAGTTCAAGGAATTGATCTGTGACTTGAAGCATCGCCATTGCATCCGAAGCGACAACGTTAAAGTCTTTTCCGACACCGATCAGCAGCGGGCTTTTATTTTTGGCGACTAAGATGGTTTCATCATTTTCAGCATCCAATAGGGCAATGGCATATGAACCCTCTAATAGAGTGAGTGTTTGACGGAACGCCTCTTCCACTTCCATACCCTCGTTCACGAACTTCTCAATGAGTTGAACGATGACTTCCGTATCCGTTTCACTTTTAAAGGCAACATCCTTCAAATATTCACGTTTTAGAATCGCATAGTTTTCAATGACACCATTATGAACTAAAGTCAATCGACCTGAATTACTTTGGTGAGGATGGGCATTTTCACGGCTTGGCACACCATGTGTAGCCCAGCGCGTATGTCCAATTCCGGTATGCGCCATAGTATTTTCATCCACGGCTGCTCGTAAGTCCGCTATTCTTCCCTTTTCCTTAAAGATTGTCACTCCTGCTTCATTTCTCACAGCAATCCCTGAAGAGTCATAACCGCGGTATTCAAGTTTTTCAAGACCTTTTAATAAAATTTCCTTTGCATCGTTAAGTCCAATATATCCAACAATTCCACACATAATTTCTGTTCCTCCAACCGATTCGAGGGAACAGGAATGCACGGGGGCATCCCTGCCCCCTCATCTCTGATATATATTTTTATAAAGGAAATGCCCTAAAGCACTTTTTCCCATTGTGCATTTCCGACCCTTTGTGCAGTAAGTTGCCCTACTGTTTTAAGATTGGAATTATTGCGGCTGTGCACTTCAGCCGGGAGGTATCCGCCGATCATTCGATAAACCTCCTCCTCGTCAACTAAGTCATTTCTCGTCCAGACTTAGTTCAGGCGCTTTTGTGAATCCATTCTCTCCTTGCCTACCCTCCTTTTTAAAACAACCATTTTTAGAAAGTGAGTTGTAAATCAGGATAATCATACCTTAAACAAGGGACATAGGTCAATTCTTAATTACCTTTACCAACAAAAAAGACTTCTTTATAAAAATATGCATAAAAGGAAATTTCGTTCCTTTTATGCATAGGATTAGTTATTCGTTCATTCCCATTTCCGCTCTTACAACTGCGACGATGCGCTCTACATAATTAGTGCATTCCTCAGCTGTCGGTGCTTCAGCCATAACACGGACTAGAGGTTCAGTACCGGATGGTCTCACCAAAATGCGGCCGTTTCCGTTCATTTCCCCTTCGACTGCATTGATGACTTCCTGTACCTTTTCATTATCTGTTACAGCGTGTTTATCGGTAACTCTGACATTGATCAGCGTTTGTGGATATTTCTTCATCTCGCCAGCGAGCTCGGATAAGGTTTTTTGGGTGTCGCTCATGATGTTCACAAGCTGCAAGCCCGTCAATAATCCATCTCCTGTCGTGTTATAGTCCAGGAAGATGATATGTCCGGATTGCTCTCCGCCAAGGTTATAGCCGCCTTTACGCATCTCCTCGACCACATAGCGATCCCCCACTGCCGTCTGGGCGCTTTGTATACCATGCTCTTCAAGACCTTTATAAAAACCAAGGTTGCTCATGATCGTAGAAACCACTGTTCCCTGTTTCAAACGGTTATTATCTTTCAAGTATTTCGCACAGATATACATGATTTGGTCGCCGTCCACTATATTTCCTTTTTCGTCTATTGCAATGACGCGGTCTCCGTCGCCATCAAATGCAAGCCCAACATCCGCACCTTTTTCTTTTAAGAATTCAGCAAGTGCCTCAGGGTGGGTGGAACCTACCTTATCATTAATGTTCAAGCCATTGGGCGATGCCCCCATTGTAGAGATGTCTGCATCAAGATCCGCAAACAAATGCATGGCCAAGGCAGATGTAGCCCCATGTGCACAATCAAGAGCAACATGAATGCCTGTAAAATCTTCATCCACTGATTGTTTCAAATACTGGAGATACTTTTGCCCTCCTTCGAAATAATCGTTCAAATGGCCTAAATCTCCGCCAACCGGGCGTGGAAGCTCATCCTTTTCCTTATCTAATAGTGCTTCAATTTCCGCTTCTTGATCATCGGATAACTTAAATCCATCCGGTCCAAAGAATTTAATGCCATTATCCGCTACCGGATTATGCGAAGCGGAGATCATGACACCTGCTTCAGCACTTAAGGCCTTTGTTAAATAGGCTACTCCCGGTGTCGAAATGACACCAAGGCGCATCACTTCAGCCCCAATGGATAAAAGACCTGCAACAAGCGCACCTTCCAGCATTTCACCTGAAATACGAGTATCGCGCCCTATAAGCACTTTGGGTTTTTCTGTATTTCTAGTAAGAACGTAGCCACCAAAACGGCCTAGTTTAAATGCCAACTCCGGTGTTAACTCGCTATTCGCTATACCCCTTACTCCGTCTGTTCCAAAATATTTACCCATCTTTATCGCTCCTTCTTCGAATCGTTACTGAATTTAATGATGATGTTAAAGGAAGGTCATGTCTCTTCGTCTTTTTGTGTGATGGTGACCGAAACCGTTTTAGAATCCAGTTCCCATTCCACTCCCTCAGGCACTGTTACCGCCAGATCCACATCATGCGTACCTTCATCTAAATTACTCACATCTACTGTAAGATTAATGTCGTCTTTAGTTATTTTCTTCAAATCATCCGCCTCACCAAGCAAAGTGATGCTGGTTACATCGGATTCCAATTCGGCATCTTGGTCATCCCGTATGCCCACAGGAACTATTTGTATATCATTGAAAGTTTTGGACTCAATGGCAGCCGGTTCATCTTCTTCTTCTGGTTCTGGTTTTTCTTCGACTACTTGTTCTTCTTGTTTTTGTTCGGTTTCTGGTTCTTCCTCTTCCACGACTGGCTCTGCATTCTCTTCATCTACATCAACTTTTTCTGTACGAATCTTGACCTGCGCCTTACCCAAGGACATTTTTTGTACACTATCCGGTTTATTAAGATCGAGTTCCAGTTCTGTATCACCATCAATTTTCGAGATGTTTACAGGAAGATTTATTTCATCTATTTTCTCCAGGCTCGTTTCCGAACCAAATAATGTGACCTCTTTTGGATCGACACTTATACTCGTGATCCTGATTCCATCCTTTGCCTTGCCGGTTTGCTTCGGTGCTATCGACACCGTCTTGGAAGGAATGCTCACTTTTAAGGAAACGGCAACAGAAGATGGCTCGATCGTCACATCCAGCTTATTCAAATCCCTGTCCAAGGCCTTAACGGTTGCCTTGCTGTTCACCGTTTCGTTAAGTCCCTTACTTATTTCAAGGTTTGCCTTTACATAGGAAATTTGTTCAATTGCATCTTTAGCACCCGTTATTTTAACAGTTTGCGGGCTGACTGTTGGCTGACCAGCTGTATACCCCTCTTCAAGTAAAGAGCTGTTATACTCGGCCTCAACGGAGAATTCCTTCGTCACCCGTTCCTGAACGTTGACTTCCGCATATTCCGGATCGATCGTCGCCACTAACTTTTCATTCAAATCACTTATTTTAAATGTGACAGTTCTGTCCCCCATTGAGATCGCAGGATCAGAAAGGTCAACATACACTTTAAAATCCCTTTGGTTTTTCGCATTAATCAATAGGCTTTTTGCTCCCTTTAGAGTAACATCAACTGTTTCAGGCACCCCGCTCACCACTAGATTCTCACGGTCATAGTACACTTCAACCGGTACATTTTCGATGGTCTCCGTACTGATTTCAGGGGCAGTCGATAAACCAAGGGATTTTTTATCCGACTCCATCTCAAAGTTAATGGAAATGAACAAAAGTGCTGCCAAGGCAAAAGCTACGATTCTCATAAACCAAGCGCTATTGGTGAATTTATCCATTCTTTTTCCCCCTCCAGTTAAAGATGCTTGAGGAAGTTGATTTGATATTTTCCACTACCAGTTCACTTGTAAGCATGGCCCTAAATGATTCTTGATTCAAATCCCGGTAAAGTTCCCCGTTTTTAGTGACGGATATTCCTCCCGTTTCTTCTGATACGACAATCGTCAGACTATCCGTAACTTCACTCATGCCTATGGCTGCCCTATGCCGTGTGCCAAGTTCCTTTGATATGAATGGACTCTCCGATAATGGCAAATAGCAAGCGGCAGCTGCCACCTGGTTATTTTGTAAAATAACTGCACCATCATGGAGCGGCGTATTAGGGATGAAGATATTAATGAGCAGTTCTGAAGAAATATAGGATTTCAGGGGTATCCCCGTTTCAACATAATCTCCCAGCTCCGTACCTTTTTCTATCGTAATCAAGGCACCAATCCGCCTTTTTGCCATATAGGTGGACGCCTTTAGGATTTCCTCGACTAAACGCTCTTGCTGATTCTCTTCTGGAACGGTGCCCCTTGCAAAGAGCTTCCCGCGTCCTAATTGTTCAAGTGCCCTTCTCAGTTCAGGTTGAAAAATGACGAGAATTGCCAATACTCCCCAATTCATGACTTGTGCCATTAACCATCCGAGTGTATTGAAACCAAACAGGTTGCTTAAGCTTTTTACAATGACAATTACAAAAATTCCTTTTAGCAGCTGAATAGCCTTCGTGCCTCGAATAATAGTTAACAATTTATATATCACAAACCATACAAGGAGAATATCAATGAAATTTACTACATAGTCCCAAACAGTCAAATTGGTTAAAGACATGTTGTTTCCTCCAGTCAGTATTACTCCAAATACCAATAACAATCTTTATTTACAATAACCTTAATAGTATACCATTTTTTAAATGATTCATCTAAAAACTAGTGTGAGAAATTTACACAGGAAAAAAGAACCATTAAAAATGGTTCCGCTTCCTTTAAAAAATAAAGCTGGGCGAAGTCATCGCAAATCAAAAACGATGCCCCTGCCCAGCTTCTATTCCTTATTCCTTTTTCTCCTCTTTGGCAGGAACCAACGAGGTTGCAGTGTCCTTCACTTTATACCACATCCACTCAAAAGCTTGGTCAATAACATGGATGCTTCCGGTCACATTACCTGCTTTAGACATATACTTATGCCCATTTATGACTGTCACATCTCCCTCTACTTCACCATCTATTTGAATATTACCATTTTGAACTACCACATTTCCCTTGATTGTCTCACCCTCAGGCACAATAACCGTTTCACCTTCGACCACTAAGTTAGGCTGCTTTGAAACTGAAAAATGTTCGTCCTGATTATAAGTGGAAAAAACAGATCCTGTCATCAATATGATGAACATCGCTGCCGCTGTCATGAAAGGATGGCTTTTGAACCAACGTTTGGCACCTGTTGTTTTCGTTTCCTTTGGCAATTGAGCCATAACCTTCGCTGTAAAATCATCCGGGGCCTTTATATGGGAAGTGCTTTGTACAAGAGCGACCGCCTTTTTCATTTCATGAAAGTAATCCCGGCATTCAGCACAGTCATGCAAGTGCTCCCGTAAAACTTCTTTATGCTCCGGTTTGATGTCCTCATCTAAATAATCATGCATATATTCAATGATTTCCTCATGGCAGTTCATTTTTCTCACCTTCTTTTTATAAATGGCGTAGTTGTTTACGCAAGGCTTCGCGACCGCGATGTATCCTCGTCTTAACCGTACCGACCGGCAAATCGAGTATCTCACTGATTTCCTTTAGAGATAACTCTTCAATATACTTCAATACGATTACCGATCGGTATTTCTCGGGCAATTTCATTATTTCCACTTGAATGGTTTCCTGCAGTTCTAATGATTCAACCTCTTCCTCGGGTTTCGCCATATCCGATGCAATTTGGGAATACATATTCAATCCCTCTGTTCCTGCCACCTCTGCATCCAGATAGTAGTCCGGTTTTTTCTTGCGAAGCCGGTCAATACAAAGATTGGTCGCAATCCGATATAACCATGTAGAAAATTTCATTGTTATATTGAAACTTCGAATGTTCACGTAGGCCCTTACAAAGGCCTCTTGAGCCAAATCTTCTGCTTCTTGCCTGTTTCCGAGCATCCTGAAACATATTTGGAAAACTTTGTCCTTGTAAATTTCGACAATTTCACCAAAGGCATTATGGTCTCCTTTTAATACTTGATTAATTCTCTCTTTAATGAGTGCATCCATTTTCCGGTATTACCCCCGCTCATGCGGCTATACGATTACTACGAATCGTAAGCTGAAAGGTTTCAAAAATTTAATACATTAATTTTAACAAAGTTTTACATTTTATGTTTAAGAAAAAAAAAACAGGGCTATATAGTAAGAAATTGTAAAATCCAAAGGAGTGATTCTCTATATGAGTACTGAACAAATTTTAGACCATATTGAACAATGCAGACAGAAAATGATGTTTTTGGCTTCCCGTTCTTCCATGGTGGATAATGAAGTTATTGAAGTTAGCAGCAAACTGGATTCTTTAATCATTCAATACATCCATTTGACTAAAAATGAAAATCTCATGGACAGACGTGCTCTCAAGTGAGCATGGATAGAAAATTGCAACCATTTATCTATAGATATGTTTCTGTTACATACACCCTGGTAAATAAACCTACGTCTTCTAGCATATAAAAAACAGTAACCCATTACAAGCCGGTTACTGTTTCTTTTAATTATTAGTTATAATAATTTTTCACCAAATAGCGAACCCATTAAGGCCACGGCAACGATTGCCGTTTTATTTCGCTCATCTAAAATGGGATTCACTTCAACGAATTCAGCGGATGTAATCAAGTTGGATTCCGCAAGCATTTCCATGGCCAAATGACTTTCCCGATAACTTATACCACCAATCACCGGGGTCCCGACTCCGGGTGCATCTGCTGGGTCCACTCCATCCAAATCCAGTGAAAGGTGGACGCCATCCGTTCTTTCCCTTAAATAATCAATGCATTCTTCCATGACCCGTGTCATTCCCAACCGGTCGATCTCATGCATCGTGAATACTTTAATACCTTTGTCACGGATAAGTTCCTTTTCCCCTTCATCCAATGACCTCGCTCCAATGATTACGATGTTTTCCGGTTTCACTTTTGGAGCAAAACCATGTATATTGATCAGGTCCGGATGGCCAATCCCAATACTGACAGCCAAGGGCATCCCGTGAATATTTCCTGATGGTGAAGTATCTTCCGTATTTAAATCGCCATGTGCATCGTACCAAATCACACCTAGATTCTCATAGTGCTTTGCGACTCCTGCCAGTGTGCCTATCGCTATTGAATGGTCTCCTCCCAATACAAGAGGAAAGGAACCTTCTTCTATTATTTCATCAACTCTTGTAGCTAACTGGGTATTACCTTTTGCTACAAGCTGTAAGTTTTTTAAATTTGTCCCGGGCTCATCTGCATTTTCAGGACGCCCTACAATTATATCCCCTAAATCCTCTACTTCTATATCCAACTTTTCAAGACGCTCGACAATCTCTGCGCAGCGGATGGCACTAGGTCCCATATCCACCCCTCGCCTTGCTTGACCAAGGTCCATGGGCAATCCGATGACGGAAATTTTCTGAATAGACATACAATTCCCCCTTTCCACCATTTTATATCGTATATGCCAATTGGTTCAACTCGACATTTCCATGTATAAAGATGCACGTTTTCCGATAACATATGTTTTTTGTGAAAAATATCTTTCTGGGGATTAGTTTACCCAACTATGCCTTAAACAAAAAAAAGTCTTAAACCATTTTTGGCTTAAGACGTAAGTTTTGGTGTATGTAGTTGATGGTGGAGCCTAGCGGGATCGAACCGCTGACCTCCTGCGTGCAAGGCAGGCGCTCTCCCAGCTGAGCTAAGGCCCCTAAGGAATTTAAAATATATTAAGCGGAAGACGGGATTCGAACCCGCGACCCCAACCTTGGCAAGGTTGTATTCTACCACTGAACTACTTCCGCAAATGGCTGGGCTAGAAGGGATCGAACCTTCGCATGACGGAATCAAAATCCGTTGCCTTACCGCTTGGCTATAGCCCAATATATGATATGAATGATTAATGTACAACAAAATAAAAAGGTGGTAATCATATATTTCCCCAATACAGAGAATATATAACTGATCCACAGGATTTTATTAAAATGGTGGAGGGGGGCAGATTCGAACTGCCGAACCCGAAGGAGCGGATTTACAGTCCGCCGCGTTTAGCCACTTCGCTACCCCTCCGCAATATATGGTTGTAAATGGTGCCGGCAAGAGGACTTGAACCCCCAACCTACTGATTACAAGTCAGTTGCTCTACCAGTTGAGCTACACCGGCAAGTAAAGAATAATATGGTGGAGGATGACGGGATCGAACCGCCGACCCTCTGCTTGTAAGGCAGATGCTCTCCCAGCTGAGCTAATCCTCCGGATTAATGATTTAAAATGGTGACCCGTACGGGATTCGAACCCGTGTTACCGCCGTGAAAGGGCGGTGTCTTAACCGCTTGACCAACGGGCCGAACTGTTTTTTTGTTCATAGATAGATTGGGAAGCTCCCAAGCGGATTCGAACCGCTGACCTCTTCCTTACCATGGAAGTGCTCTACCTACTGAGCTATGGAAGCATATGGCTCCGCAGGTAGGACTCGAACCTACGACCGTTCGGTTAACAGCCGAATGCTCTACCACTGAGCTACTGCGGAATAATATAATGTTTCCTAAAACCCATTAAAGATTTAAATGAACAGCTTGGCGGCGTCCTACTCTCACAGGGGGAA
>NZ_JAPTGA010000017.1:0-82306 GCF_026891895.1 Peribacillus sp. AS_2 | reverse complement strand
TTCGAGGAAAACTAGTTTGTCTACAGTTTTTTTTTTAAAAAATCCAGTTGATTGAAGAAATCCGCTCCCTTTCCGCCGACTGTCTTCCAAGCCTCCTCGACGCAAGCGTCTGTGGGGTCTCGGCTAGCCAGTTGTTCGGCAGGAGTGTCGCAAATTTCTTCAATCTTGATAGATTTCACCCCATATAGTAAAGAGTAAAAAATTATGGAGTAGAACCAAGTCTCGTTTTAAAATAATGGTAATAATTTAAGATTTCGGATAATGCCGTTTCGGCTCCACTTTTGTCGACAACGGGGTTTCTATCTAAATTTTAAAACAAAGTTGATTGGAGCTTGCGTTCAAGACTCCTTGGAAAAGCGTGTACAAGGGAGACACTACAGACGTAAAAACCGCCCGCGGAAAGCGAGTGCCCTATGTTCCAAACAATGTTCAAATTTAAACCCCTCAAAATAACGTTCCTGTTGATTTCATCCAGATAAAAAAGTGAAAATACATGAAGGATAACTAAGTATCCTTTTATAATAAACTGAAACAGCGACCCGTCTGGGTCGCTGTTTTTTGATAAATATCAAGTAATAAGTGAAATTCAGGAAAATAAAAGGCTTCCTAAAATAAAAACCACCTTAAAGATATGCATTACTGTTCTCATGGAATGGGCCACGGTTTGTTTGTGACAAAACATTGGTGCACCATGACAATGAAGTAATTATTTAAACGGCTATACCCTTGTTTTTTGGGAAGCAGGTGCATATTTCTTCATTGGATTTTTTGCAATGACATCCTTCAAATAAGGATGGCCAGAAGGACCTGGTTTTCTCATAAGCTCCATTAGGTAAGATATATCGTCCATGGCCCTATGTGTTTGAAAATTGGTGATATTATGTGCCTGCAGTAATGTTAAGAGTTTACTATTCTCAAATCCATATTGCCTCCAAGGTACATTACGCATCGTACAGTACCACTTTTGATCATTGATTTCCGGATACATTTGGTAGAGAAAACTTCTATCGAAAGAAGCATTGTGTGCGAAAATCGAATCGGTACGGTCAATGAAGGTTTTAATTTTTTCATCATGAAAACTCTTTCCTTCTACGGAGCTGTATGGAATTCCATGAATTCTGTATGCTTGATCATAATTCCTTCTTGCTCCAAAGGAGAGAGGCTCCCTTAAAAATGATTCTTGATCAATAAGATTAATGATTTCCCCTGTTTCACCGCTGTATGTAAAGAGTATAAGGGCAAGCTCGATAATTTCATCTGAAGAGGGACGTAAACCAGTAGTTTCTACATCCAGTACTAAACCTAATCTATTAGTCAATTTTTTTTCCTCCAGTTGGGTTACATTCTTCTATTATAGCTGACATAGAATGGCTATTGAAAGCATTATGATCGTTTTAAAGGATTTGAAATATTGAAGGTAAGGGTGAACTAACGATACTAAAAAAAGATAGAGATTTTTAAGCAATCTCTATCTTTTTTATCCATGTTCATATGCAGTGCAAAATGTTTTCCATTTCATGTTCGGCAATTTGTACGAATTCTTCGTTTTTTTGAAGACTGAAAATGTTTTTGGATTGCTTTATATAGTGCAGTCCTTCTTCAGGTTGTTGCAGATGAAGCAGATTCTTACCAGTTAAAAGATGGAGTTCCGCATATAAATATAATGATTCTATCGAATTACAAATGTTGATCCCTTTAAGAGTATAATTTAATGATTCTTGATAATGATGAAGTTCAGTCAATGTTTGTGCTAATCCATGAATGATCTTCACGATAATGGTACCTTCTTGGTTCACATGGGGAATATTCTCGATAAATCCCAGTGCTTCATTGAAGATGGTGATGGCCTCTTCATAATTCTTCGTTTTAAAATGGATGATCTCGATACTATTTAAAACTTCTATCTCCTGTTGATGAAGAATGACCCGTTTACCCATGGTAATCTGCATGGCTTCATTCAATAATTCAATAGCCTTTTGTTTGTCATTGTACAAATAAAAAAAGAGATACCTTCATGCCATTTTAAGAATTGATAAAATGATATCGATTTTTCCGGTGCAGTTGCCATTTCTTTTTGAATGATTTCATAAATTGCTTCATAATTACGTGTGCGTTTGTATTTGTTAATCAAAAGTTTAATGGTTTCTATGTAATTATAAATCGGTTCATTTTTGGTAGTGAAGAAATACGGCAGGTCAACTTTAAGTTTATCCGCAAAAAGTGCCAATTCATCAATGGTTGGAGAAGTGATGCTTCTTTCATAATCTGACAGGGCATTAGGTTCACATATATCCTTAGCCAGTTCTTCTCGTGTAAGATTTTGTTTTATTCGTAATTCGTTGATAACAGAGCCAACCTCTGCAATTGCCCCTTTGTACCTATATCTAGAATTCTATTTTAACATAATTTAATTTTTATCAGTAAGATAATTGAAAGATAGTATGATATAACTACTTTACGTGTATTCCTTGGGTATCCATCCAACTAAAAAATAACGAAGAACGTTTTCTTATGGAAGCGATCGAACTGAAATTACGTCTTTTCGATATAAAGTGAGAAAGGTAATAGCAATCATTAGACTTGGAATATAAGAATAAATAAAAAGAGACGGCAATCTGCCGCCTCTGAAGCTTTTAATTTCCAATGAATTGTTGGGTCCAATAGTGGGCGTATTTCCCTCCAGTTACATGCCCGATTCCAATGTGCGTATAGTTCTTGTTGAGGATATTCGCCTTATGTCCGGGGCTGTTCATCCATGATTTCATGACAGCATCCGCACTAGGTTGACCTGCTGCGATATTTTCCCCTGCGTACTCGTAACTGATCCCAAAGGATTTCATCATATCGAAAGGCGATCCATAACTGGGGCTTGTATGATTGAAATAATTATTATCACGCATATCCTCAGATTTTAGAATGGCTACGTTGGAAATGGCTGTATCCATTTTAAGTGAAGGGAGGCCCGATTTTGCCCGTTCTTCATTAACTAAACTAAGGACCTGATGTTCAACTGATTGACTTTCTTTGCGATTAACCGTGGTATTGGATGATTCGGGAAGATTTATGATTTGTCCGATTCGAATTTGATTTGCATCGTTTATAGCAGAGTTCGATTTAAGTAATTCGTCAATGCTGACATCATATTCAGAAGCGATTTTCGTTAAGGTATCTCCTTCTGCCACCTCGTATGTATTCGCTCCCAAAGCAACTTTTGGAGATAGAAGTGATAGTGACAGTGCTGATAAAAGGATGATTTTCTTCATTTTAATTCCTCCTAGTAGAATATCTGGATTGGTAATATAGTATCCTATAAAAATAGTTTTGTGTAAAATTAGCTCATTCTCATTCTTTATAGGACTAGGAAAAAGGATAGTATAAGAATATACATAAAAAGGGTCCATATAACTTGGCAGATTATATGGTAAATGAAAATCCTAGGTCTATTTGATAAATTGGAATGCTGAATTTCTGGAAAAAAAGAATCATTTTACGTTTGCAGGCCATGTTTTTCAGGGAAATAATAAGTACATTAAAACGATATAGTTATATGGAACTAAAAAGGATGAAACTAATTAATTATCCCAAGGGTGGAGCTTGTATGGATTTAAAGGCAGGGAAAGTGTTTGGAAAGATACATTTAAAGCGAGAAAATATCCCATGTTGGAGGTAGACCTTCCATGTGATGTTTGTATAGAAGGAAGCGGTTCATGCACACTGTGCCTATTTTTTGACAGAGACTGGCCTAATTTTTTTCCTGATCGATAAAAGGGATGCAAGTGAAGGAAGTACGGTTGCGAACATTGGACTTTTACAGTTTTCAAATGAGTAGAAAAAGCTTGTACTATGCATCCAACCCCATGGATGTTTCTAAGCTTAAAGAGAATATAGGAATCTTAAAACCCGAAATTTCCCTGCTGAATATTATACTGAAAAAGAGATTAACCGGAAATTTTCGTTTTCGAAAGCAGGAGCGCTGGTTACAGATAATGATGCTGAAATCAATCCTTAGAAACATGTACATTTATTGATTGAAAAGGCAGTTTCGAAAGGCGTACGTGTCTATGCAAAAACAAAAATCAATGGAAAGATACTAACAGAGAATCAAACCCAGTTATTTACCGAAACGGGTCATACGGTACATGCACAGACGGTCATCTTCGCAACTGGTTATGAAGACCAAGAAGAAGTGAAGGATAAAAATGCAGTGATTCTCAGTTCATATGCCATAGCAACAAATCAAATAGCCGATCAAGCTCAATGGCATGATAATATGATGATTTGGGAAACGGCATGGCCTTATTTATATGCAAGAAAAACTCCTGGCAATCGAATTATCATTGGTGGCCTTGATGAATCGACCGGTTATCTGGAGAAAAGGGTTCCAATGATTTTGAACAATAGAGATAAAATAATAAAGCAGATTGTCAATCTGTTTCCAGAATTAGAGAATCGGATCTGGGCTGATTATTATTGGGGAGCTTTATTTTGTGAGATCGATGATGGCTTACCGACAATAGGAATGTATCCTGACCATCCTAATTCTACTTCTTATTGGGTTATGGCGGGAATGTGACGGTTTACAGTGTCAACCGTTCCCAAAATAATCAGGGATTAAGGCATTTTTCAAAAAGTATTGTCCATTAAGACAGGTATCTCTTCATCTTGAATAGAATTAAGTAGACAGCTGAATATACGGGAGGGATTCTTCGATGTGGTTTAAGGAATTGGAAACAAAAAGACTGCATTTAATCGAAATAGGTCACCATCATGCCGAGAGTCTGTTTGAAATCCTCTCTAAAGATGAAGTGACCAAATATGATGGGATAGAAAGTTTAACTCTAGTAGAAGATGCCCGCCGCTTAATCGACTCGTTTAAAAGTGCTTATATAAACAAACGAGGGATGCGGTGGGGGGTCATTCTAAAGGATTCAGGCAAGTTCATCGGTACTGTTGGCCTGCATCAATTGAGCCTATCCAACAAACGCACCGAAATAGGATATGAAATCCATCCTGAATATTGGAGGAAACACTTTACGTCTGAAGCTGTCAACGTAGTATTGCGCTATTGTTTTGAAGAATTGAGACTAAACAGAATCGCCGCTTTAACTTTCAAGGATAATATTGCATCGAGAAACCTTCTGAAGAAATTTGGATTCAAAGAGGAAGGCAGCCTCAGAAGTTATCTATTTCTTCGTGATCAGTACCATGATGCCCTGGTATTTTCCTTGTTGAGTACGGAGTATTGCCAGTTAAGGCAACAAAGTGTTCAGGAATCATATAGATTTTAGTTTGGTATAGAAGATTGCAGCTGGCCCAAAGTGCCAGTTTTTTTATTTGCAGATGATTTTATATCAGTAAAGGACAATATACATATTTTTCATGTTAAAATGGTATGCGAATTCATTAATCAGTCCGGATGGACATAAAAAGGAGCAAAATCACTGTGAAGATATTATTTCCGTTGCTCGCGGTCCTGGGCGGAATCACCATTGCCATACAAGGACAAATCAATGGTGGATTAGGAAAAAAAGTGGGGGTAATTGAAGCTTCCTTCATTTCGTTTGGAATCGGGACTCTCGCTTTATTATTTATTGTTTTGTTTGCGGGAAATGGAAATATTTCTGCCATCGCGTCTGTACCCAAATGGCAACTAACAGGCGGGCTGTTAGGGGCTATTTATGTCATTGTGATCGTATTGGTCGTGCCTCGGATTGGAGTGGCACCGGCATTGGTCGGGGTTATAGCAGGCCAGATAATTATTGGGGCAGTCATTGACCATTTCGGTTTATTCGGAGGCGTTCGCATCCCATTGGATGCGAAAAAGGTGGCAGGAATTTGTTTACTTTTCGTGTCATTATATTTGTTTAATCATAAATGAAGAAGGGGCACTTTTCAATGAAATGACGGGTACATATAGGGGAATATTTCTATTCCCCTATAGTTAATGTCTATTATTTGGAGATTGATTAAAGAGAACTAAATATTTTAATCAAGTAATGCATTATTCTGCTAAAATATATTATTTGAGAGGGGATGGTTTGCTAGGAAAGTTGTCTTAGTAATCAACTTGATGTGAATTATTAGAATATTGAGAAATAAATAGACAAGAGAACCTATATGAATACTGATTTAGAAGGGTTTGTAAAAACACCTGGAAGTCGGAAGTCCTTTTAGGTGATCATTTCTATTTACCTAGTATCTAGATCGAATTGATTAGCAATTAATTACTATATTGTGAAAAAGTACTCACCGGTTTATTGATTTTTTGGTTTATTCGTAATATACTTAAAATTCAACATCTTTAATTCGAGGTATAGTATCCTTGGCGAGGTGAAAAAAAGGTGATTTTATACCTAGTAAACTGCATTAATTGCTTTTTTTAGGTAGAAATTAAGATTTATGCAAACGGTTCGCTAATTGTTTTTGGTGAATTCCTGCAATGAATGTTTCTGCTTTTCCTCGCAATCATTATATGTACTATACGGAAGATTAATAGGTGTTAGAAGGATAATCTCTTAAATGGGAATATTCTAAGAAAGATTAAAGATGAGGGGGAATATTTTTTGAAAAAGTCTAAATTTTCAGTGCTTGCTCTTCTTATGGCCATGATGCTTATGCTTGCGGCATGCAACGGCGGTTCGAAGGAAACTTCGAATGAAAAAGAAGGGGGCTCGGGTGACTCATCCGGATTAAAAGTATTAAACGTAAACAATTCGAGTGAACCTGGTTCGCTTCACCCTGCAAATGCTCAAGGTACTCATGAATCATGGATCCTTGAACATACGTTCGAGGGGCTGACAAAGAAAACAGAGGAAGGCAAAATCGTCCCTGGTTCAGCAGAATCATGGGAAATCAGTGAAGATGGATTAACTTGGACATTCAAATTGAAAGATGGTTTGAAATGGTCAAATGGAGATCCGCTTACAGCCAATGACTTCGAATATGCTTGGAAATATGCTTTGAAACCGGAGACGGCCGCAGATTATGCTTACCAACTTTATTATCTTAAAGGCGGGGAAGCATACAACAGTAAGAAAGGGAAGGAAGAGGACGTAGGGGTTAAAGCGACAGACGAACATACATTAGTCGTTACTTTGGAACAGCCTACACCATATTTTCTTGACTTGACTTCTTTCTATACTTTCTATCCAATCAATAAAAAGGTTCAGGAAGAAAATCCAAAATGGGCTTTGGATGCAAAAACTCACGTTTCAAACGGGCCGTTCAAATTAACGGAATGGAAACATAAAGAAAGCCTGAAAATCGAAAAGAATGAAAATTACTACGATAAAGATAAAATCAAATTGGATGCGGTTAACTTTGCTCTAATTGAAGATGAAAATACAGCATGGCAAATGTATCAGAGTGGCGAATTGGACCTCGCTTATCCGCTACCAGTGGATATTCAAGGTCAAATGGTCAATTCTGATGATAAGGAATTCAAAATGGGCAAAGAACTTGCCGTTTACTATTACAACTTTAATACAGAAGTGAAACCTTTCAATAATGCAAAAGTAAGGAAAGCGCTTTCAATGGCTATCGAGCGTCAAAAAATCACCGAAAATGTTGCTCAAGGCGGACAAAAGCCTGCTTTCGGCGTAGTCCCTCCGGGTATTCCTGATGCATCTGGAGATTTCCAGGAAAATACAGGTAACCTATTTAAGGAAGATGTTAAAGAAGCTAAGAAATTGTTAAAAGAAGGACTTGCTGAAGAAGGCATGAAAGAATTACCTGAGTTTTCAATTTTGTATAACACTTTAGATTCACACAAGAAAATTGCTGAAGCGGTTCAAGGAATGTGGCGTGATAACCTGGGTGTTGAAGTGACACTTGAAAATGCGGAATTCCAAGTTAAGCTTGACCGTGAAAAAGCTGGTGACTTTGAAATTTCCCGTGCAGGATGGGTTGGTGACTATGTTGACCCGATGACATTCATGCTTTGGGAAACGGACGGCGCCTATAATGATGCAGGTTGGTCAAACAAAGAATATGATAATTTATTAAAAGAAGCAAAATCTACAATGGATCCAAAAGAACGCATGGATGCTTTGCATAAAGCAGAGAAAGTCATGATTGACGAAATGCCGATCCTTCCGGTTTACTTCTATACAAAACCATATATGGTTAAATCGAATGTTACTGGAGTTTATGCTCCAATTAACGCTTATCCGAACTTTATTTACGCGGATAAAAAATAATAGAAGGATAATAGTGAAATGGGAGGTATGTCCGATTAAGGACATACCCCATTTTTCAATTGCGAATTTGAATATTTCATGCATTCATTTCCGTTTTCAACTTCTTAGAAAATCGATGATTGGGGTGATTACCATGTTGAGATATACATTAAACCGTTTTAAATGGGCGATTATTACTTTATGGGCTGTTATTACATTAACGTTCATCATAATGCATACGATTCCGGGAAATCCATTTGCAAAAGAAGGAGCCATGCCTCCTGCTGTTTATGAAAACCTTCAAGTCCACTATGGATTGGACAAGCCGTTGTTGACCCAATATGGGAATTATTTATTGGAAGTCGTTCAATTTGATTTTGGTCCTTCATTGAAATCCTCATCCATTTCCGTGAATGATTACATTTTGAAGGGGTTTCCGGTGTCATTGCACTTAGGGGCACAAGCTTTGGTGATTGCCATCTTCTTTGGCCTCATTTTGGGTGTCGTGGCATCACTGAAAAGAAATAAATGGCCCGACTATTTATCAATGATCATTGCCATCGTAGGGATTTCCGTTCCTAACTTTATCCTGGCGACTATTTTAATCAATTACTTTGCAATTAAGTGGAATATATTTCCTGTTGCTACATGGGCGACATGGCAGCATACCATTTTACCATCCATTGCCCTTTCCATGATGCCGCTTGCTTTCATCGCGAGACTGATGCGGACAAGCATGCTTGAAGTAATGGGGCAGGATTACATTTTGACAGCAAAAGCCAAAGGATTGAAACGGAGCGGTGTCATAATCAAACATGCGATTCGGAATGCGTTATTGCCGATTATCACGGTTCTGGGCATCCTTACGGCTAATATCGTGACAGGAAGCTTCATCATTGAACGTATTTTTGGTATTCCTGGCATGGGAGATATGTTCGTAAAGGGAATATCCAACAGGGACTACCCGGTGATTCTTGGTTCCACAATTGTGTATAGTGCGGTGCTTATTTTATTGATATTCATCGTTGATATAGCCTATACGTTGATTGATCCTAGAATTAAAGTGACGGGGGAGAAGAAATAATGGCAGATAAAGTGCATTTAACCGAAGATATGTTCCAACCCGCCGACGGCAACTTTAAGGAAGCTGAAAAAATAGCAAGACCTACAGTTTCATATTGGTCTGACGTCTGGCGTCGATTTAAAGAAAATAAGCTGGCGATGACGGGGTTTATTCTTATAATCCTCTTGGTCTTGATGGCGATTTTTGGTCCGTACATTAACGGATATACTTATTATGGACAAGATTTCGATAAAAAGAATCTTAGCCCAAATAGCGAGCATTGGTTTGGAACGGATTCATCAGGTAGGGATCTATTTACGCGAGCTTGGTACGGTGCAAGGATATCCTTGTTCATTGGATTGATGGCAGCGCTGATCGACTTTTTAATTGGTGTCCTTTATGGCGGGATTTCTGCCATTCGCGGTGGACGCACGGATAATATCATGATGCGTTTCGCTGAGGTGATCTATGCGATTCCATACCTATTGATGGTTATCTTAATGATGGTCGTATTAAAACCTGGTATTCTGCCGATCATCATTGCGATGTCGATTACGGGGTGGATTCCGATGGCGCGACTGGTACGGGGCCAGGTTTTACAACTGAAAGAGAATGAATATATCCATGCTGCAACAATCTCTGGAGCCAATACGAGCTGGACTTTAAGAAAACACATGATTCCAAATACAATGGGACCGATCCTTGTCAATTTAACGTTGACTGTACCTACTGCCATTTTTGCCGAAGCTACACTTAGCTTTTTGGGACTGGGAGTTCCGGCACCTCAGGCAAGCTGGGGAACATTGACAAGTGATGCACTGGGAAGCATTCTGGTAGGGAATTTCTATCAACTGTTAATCCCGGCAATATTGATTTCCTTAACGATGTTCGCGTTCAATGTGGCTGGTGATGGATTGCAGGATGCCTTAGATCCAAAACTACGGAAATAAATGAGTCCTAACATAATGATTTGATATTACTAGAATAGGAGGGACGATGATGGAGAACCTATTAGAAGTCAACGATTTACAAATCACCTTCCATACTTATGCAGGTAAAGTGCAAGCGGTTCGCGGTGTGAACTTTGGCGTGAAAAAGGGGGAAGCCGTTGCGATTGTTGGGGAGTCCGGATGCGGCAAAAGTGTTACAGCGAAATCTATCATGAGATTATTGGAAACACCCCCGGCAGAGTATGGAAAAGGGTCGATAAACTTTGGCGGTAAAGACCTTCTTAAAATGAGTGAAAAGGAAATGCAGAAGATTCGCGGGAATGAAATCAGCATGATTTTCCAGGATCCGATGACTTCGCTCAATCCAACGACGAAAATCGGCAGCCAGATCATGGAAGGCATTTTAAAGCATAATAAAAATATGTCCCGAAATGATGCATACGAACGGGCGTTGGAAACACTGAAACTAGTAGGTATTCCACAGCCGGAAAAAAGGATGCAGCAATATCCGCATGAGTTTTCAGGTGGTATGCGCCAAAGGGCAATGATAGCGATGGCCCTTGCTTGTGAACCGAAATTACTGATTGCCGATGAACCTACAACTGCATTGGATGTAACGATACAAGCGCAAATTTTGGAACTGATGAAAGATATCCAACGAAGAATGGATACTTCCATCATTTTAATCACTCATGATTTAGGTGTGGTTGCGGAAACCTGTGAAAGGGTAGTCGTCATGTATGCAGGCAAGGTTGTGGAGACGGGTACGGTAGAGGCAATATTTTCAAACCCGCAGCATCCTTATACAAGAGGTTTGCTTAAAACGGTGCCGAGGCTGGATATGGAAAAAACGGCTCCGTTGGTTCCGATTATCGGATCACCACCTGATTTATTGGATCCGCCAAAAGGATGCCCATTTTACCCAAGATGTGAATCAGCAATGAAAGTGTGCAAAGACCATGATCCGGAGCTTGAAGTAGTGGAAGAAGGTCAGACAGCCGCATGCTGGCTGCACCATCCGATGGCCAAGGCAGCACAGGTACAGGCACCGACTAACGTATAAAGGAGGAGAACCAATGGTTTCACTGAAAAATAAGGCCGTAAAAGAAAAGACATACAACGAAAATTCTCCTCTTGTTGAAATAAAGAATCTGAAGAAGCATTTTCCTATCGGTTCTCAATCGCTGAAAGCGGTAGATGGTTTGGATCTCAAAATCTATCCAGGGGAAACTGTCGGTCTTGTTGGGGAAAGCGGTTGCGGTAAGTCGACTGCAGGTCGTACAATCACTCGATTATATGAACCGACAGATGGAGAAGTTCTTTTTCAGGGGAAAAATATTTTCGATTACAAACCTGGGGAAATGTCACATATCCGCCGTGAAATACAAATGATTTTCCAAGATCCTTACGCATCCTTGAACCCAAGGATGAAGGTGGAGGAATTGATTGGGGAACCACTTGCCATTCATGGGATAACAAAAGGTAAAGAGCGAAGAAAACGGGTGGAAGACCTGTTAAAGCTGGTTGGTTTAAGTCCGGAACATATCACTCGTTTTCCGCATGAATTCAGTGGTGGACAACGGCAGCGTATTGGAATTGCAAGGGCATTGGCATTAAATCCTAAATTCATCGTTTGTGATGAACCAATCTCTGCCTTGGATGTTTCGATACAGGCCCAAGTGGTCAACTTATTAAAAGAACTGCAAAAAGAAATGGGATTGACTTATTTATTCATCGCGCATGATTTATCGATGGTCAAGTATATTTCAGATCGCATTTTAGTCATGTACCTTGGAAGAATGATGGAACTTTCGGATAGCGATTCTTTAACGAAAGATCCGCTACACCCATACACACAGGCCTTGCTATCCGCAGTGCCGATACCAGACCCGACTATTAAACGGGAAAGGATCGTCCTTAAAGGCGATGTACCAAGTCCGATCAATCCGCCGAGCGGCTGTGTATTTCGTACGCGCTGCCCTAAGGCGATGGAGATATGCTCCAGTGCTGTACCTGAATGGAAAGAACAAAAACCAGGGCATTTCGTTGCTTGTCATTTATATTGGTAAACAAAAAAACCAGTTGCATTTGCGACTGGTCTTTTTTTACACATTTATGTAAAATATTTTTAGAATAGAAACGATTATCAAATTATTTATCAGCATGTCAAAATAAAAAACTAGGAATCTGAAATTAAAACATATAAAATGTAATTATATGTAAATATAAAATTCTGTTGAATGTTTCAATTTGTGAGAGAAGGAGGGACTGTTATTGTATTCCACGATAACTAGTGAGATCGTCGATCGTGTCATGATTGTTACTCTTAATCGTCCAGAGAGAATGAATGCTTTCAATGAAAAGATGTGTGAGGAGATGATTCGCGCTTTTAATGAAGCGGATGAAAATGATGACGTAAGAGCCGTCATATTAACTGGCGCTGGGGATGCTTTTTGTGCTGGAATGGATTTGGAAAAAGGTGCAGAAACGTTTATGGATCACACTCCTTTGGTTGAATATCGCGATGCAGGAGGAATGTTGTCATTACGGATTTTTGAGATGAAGAAACCTATGATAGCAGCCATTAATGGAGCGGCAGTCGGGATTGGGATAACAATGACTTTGCCCATGGACATTAGAATTGCTTCAACAGATGCAAAGATGGGTTTTGTATTTGCAAGGCGGGGGATAACGATGGAGGCATGCAGCGGCTGGTTTTTGCCTAGACTTGTCGGAATGGGCAAAGCTTCCGAATGGATTTTTACCGGCAGGATGATTACGGCCAGTGAAGCATATGAGGGAAGGCTGGTAAACAAGATCGTCGAGCCAGAAGAATTGATGTCTGCAGCAATGGAGATTGCGACAGACATTGCGGAAAATACATCTTCCGTCTCTGTGACGCTATCCCGGCAGTTAATGTGGTCCATGCTCGGTGCGAACCATCCTGTTGAATCACACAAAATAGAATCGAAAATGATTCATTGGACCGGAAAACAAGCTGATGCACTAGAAGGAATTGAAGCTTTTCTCGAAAAAAGGAAAGCCGATTTCAAAATGAAAAGCAGCACGGATATGCCTCCGTTTTATCCGTGGGGAACGGATCGAACATATGAAGCGGATAAGAAATGAATGAATGGTAAGGTCGATATCGAGGGCTTCGGAAGTGCTTGATAATTTTTACTTTTCGGATAAATTAGGGTTTCTTTTCTTAGTGTGTTATACTAGGTTTACCATTTACTAAACTTGTTTCATGTTCCCTATTCCCTGTGAATAGGGTTTTTTTTATGATTGTTTTTTTGATCAAAAAAAACAGACCCTACAAGTAGGGTCCGTTATATATTGTATTTAAAATTATGCTTTTTGAACGTTAGTAGCTTGGGGTCCACGTTGACCTTGCTCAACTTCAAAAGTAACTTCTTGACCTTCGTCTAATGATTTGAATCCTTCGCTTTGGATAGCTGAGAAATGTACGAATACATCGTCTCCGTTTTCGCGTTCGATGAAGCCAAATCCTTTTTCTGCGTTAAACCATTTTACTTTACCTTGTTCCATTGTTGTTGCCTCCTAGTGTGAATCCACACATTGTGTTACTACCCTTGCTCAATCATTAGACGAAAAGTTTTTCACTTATCAATCTTCCCGAACAAAAATAATTCTTTTTAAATATAACAGATAATGTCGGAATCTGCAAGCTAACAAGGAAAGATTATTAATGTATACAGAAAATGAACAATTCTTAATACCCTTTTTTGTAATCAAGTAAATTTGTTGAAGGTGTTTTACCATTTAGATAGTCCTTTAAATTCGGCATGAAAATTTCCTGAATTAGCCTTTGGTCGTAAAATTCCGTATTTCCGGATGTGTGCGGCGTGATGATTACGTTGTTCAACTCCCATAAAGGGCTATTCTCAGGAAGTGGCTCCGTTTCAAACACATCAAGACCAGCACCTGCAATATCTTTGTCCTTAAGCGCTTGAATCAATTCGTTTTGAATGACCAGGTTTCCCCTTCCTATATTAATGAAAAATGCGGAGCGCTTCATTAACTTGAATTCGTTTTTACCGAACATATTCCTTGTTTCTGGGGTCAATGGTAATGTCACGACAATATAATCACACCTAGGAAGAAGATCAATCAATTGTTTTTGTGTGAACATATCATCTACGAATTCTTCTGATTTACCGGAATGGCGCATCCCTAATACGGTCATGCCAAAAGCCTTGGCAATTTTTGCGGTTTCCTTTCCGATTTTCCCGACACCGATGATTCCGATGGTCTTTTCATGAATTTCCTGCTTCATATGTGCGTGATGCCAGGTCCTTGTCTGCTGTTGCTTAATATATGTATCTACTTTTCTTGTTAAGGCAAGCATTAACGCGAAAATTGTCTCTGAAATGGGATACGCATGAACGCCGTTTGCAGTTGTAATCTGAACATTCTTTTGTTCTAAATTGTCCAGGGGTAAAGCATTCACTCCTGCACTCCATGTCTGGATCCATTTAACATCGCTTGCAGCAATCGATACAGACATTTCCGCTTTCCAGCCTGCGATGACCTCTGCATCGGCAATATGATCTCTCCATTTTTCCGGGGATCTCCCAGTGATAACAGTCCACTCGGGAATCAATTCTTGGATCTTCTGTAATAAGATTTCATTCAAATTTTGGCTTATTATGAGTTTTCTTTTTGTCATAATTATCCTCCAGGATATTTTTTTCTGAATTATACGTAAGTTTCGATAATATTTCAATTGGGAAGGGCGATTGCTTACCAATCTTGCTATAATACTAATATTCAATGGAATGGGGTGTAATCATGAACGTGAAAGAGATATATGGACAGCTGCCTGCCCTGGAATCAAAACGATTGATCATGAGGAAAGTCACCATGAATGATGCCGAAGATATGTTCGCTTATGCATCCAACAATGAAGTTTCCCGTTACGTCACATGGGAAGCCCATCGTTCCCTAAGTGATACAAAAGATTTTATCCGATTTATACTTCAAAATTATGAGGATAAGAAAATCGCTCCATGGGGCATAGAACACAAGGAAAGCGGTAAGCTGATAGGTACCATTGATTTTGTTTCATGGCAGGTTGACCATCATCGTGCGGAAATAGGGTATGTGCTTGCACCGGAATATTGGGGGAGTGGCTTGATGACGGAGGCAGCCCAAAAGATAATCGCCTTTGGCTTCGAAAATATGAATCTAGTTCGAATACAAGCAAGGTGCTTCGTTGAAAATTCAGGTTCAGAGCGAGTCATGCAAAAGGCTGGTATGTCTTTTGAGGGAATCATCAGAAAAGGAATGTTCGTCAAGGGGAAGCATCAAGATCTAAAGCTATATTCCATTATAAAATGATGGCCGCGTAGTCAGCAGATTAAAGGGGATAGTATAAGAAAAATATACATCGTTTGCGAAATCGCGAACGATGTTGTTGATTATGGTGGAAAGCCAGAAACAAACAATATGTGCAAATATTGAATCAAAAACTATACAAAACGTCTAATGTAAAAAGTCGTTTTGAAAAATATAATGAAACTATGAAATCGTGTTGAAATGGAGGGTTTATTTAATGACAGTTATCAATGAAGTAGAAACGTTGAAAAATTATATCGGTGGCAAATGGGTTGATTCCACAACTTCGAAACATGAACAAGTGCCTAACCCGGCAACAGGAGAAGCATTGGCAATCGTACCCCTTTCAACAAAGGAAGATGTAAACCAAGCGGTGGAGGTTGCTAAAAAGGCGTATAAAGAATGGAAAAAGGTCGCCGTTCCAAAAAGAGCTCGCTTCTTATTCCGTTACCAGCAATTACTGATTGAACACTGGGATGAGCTTGCAAAGCTGGTCACTATCGAAAACGGAAAAAGCTATACAGAAGCATATGGTGAGGTTCAGCGCGGGATTGAATGCGTGGAGTTCGCAGCAGGTGCCCCTACCTTGATGATGGGAAGTCAGCTTCCTGATATTTCCCCAGGCATTGAATCTGGCATGTATCGTTATCCAATGGGTGTCGTTGCCGGGATTACGCCGTTTAATTTCCCGATGATGGTGCCATGTTGGATGTTCCCGCTGGCAATAGCTTGTGGAAATACGTTTATCTTAAAACCTTCAGAACGGACACCGCTTTTGGCTAACCGTCTCGTGGAATTATTGACAGAAGCCGGTGTTCCGGATGGTGTTGTCAATATTGTCCATGGTGCCCACGATGTCGTGAATGGGATTTTGGAACATGAAGACATTAAAGCGCTATCATTTGTGGGATCCCAGCCTGTCGCAGAGTATGTATACAAAACGGCAGCTGCCAATAAAAAACGTGTCCAGGCTTTGTCGGGTGCGAAAAATCATTCGATCGTCATGCCTGATGCAGATTTGGATAATGCCGTAACGAACATAACGAATGCAGCTTTCGGATCTGCAGGCGAGCGCTGCATGGCTGCGTCAGTGGTTGTTGCGGTGGGAGAAGTGGGAGATACGCTCGTTGAGAAATTAAAGACTGCAGCGGATAACATCAAGATTGGAAATGGAATGGATAAGGACGTTTTCCTGGGACCTGTAATCCGTGATACTCATAAAAAAAGAACAGAACAATATATTGAAATCGGGGAAAAAGAAGGAGCTGTCCTCCTTCGTGATGGCAGGAATGAAGGCGATCAGGAAAAAGGCTATTACGTTGGACCGACATTATTTGATCATGTAAAAACAAACATGAAAATATGGAGTGATGAAATTTTTGCTCCTGTCTTATCCATAGTACGAGTTAATACTCTTGAAGAAGCAATTGAATTGACCAATCAATCCGAATTTGCCAATGGTGCCTGCCTCTATACGGATAGTGCAAAAGCCATCCGGGAATTTCGCGAAGAAATTGATGCAGGGATGCTTGGCATTAACCTTGGGGTACCCGCGCCAATGGCATTCTTTCCATTTTCCGGATATAAAAGTTCGTTTTATGGGGACCTTCATGCCAATGGGAAAGACGGCGTGGAATTTTACACGAGAAAGAAAATGTTAACGGCAAGATACTGATAGGAAAAAGGGGGTCGGCGCAATTTGTGGTCGGCCTTCCTTTATACATTATTTTAGGAGGAGTGTAGCTTATGCAGGTTGAAAAACAGGGTCAGGATCTTAAAGCGATGGATGGTAAATATGTGTGGCATCATATGAAAGGGGCTGAACCCACCCCTGGTGCAATGGTGATTAAAAACGGGCAAGGAGCATGGATTACGGATGTTGATGGGAATCGCTTCCTGGATGGGATGTCTGGTTTATGGTGTGTTAATGTCGGTTATGGCCGCACGGAACTGGCTGAAGCAGCTTACGAGCAGCTGAAGGAACTTCCATATGCCCCTTTAACGAATAGCCACATCCCGGCTATTAAGCTAGCGGAGAAATTAAATGAATGGCTTGGTGGGGATTATGTGATTTTCTTCTCTAACAGCGGTTCAGAAGCCAATGAGGCGGCCTTTAAAATTGCGCGGCAGTATCATCAGCAAAAGGGTGAACATGGACGCTATAAATTCATTTCGCGTTATCGGGGCTATCATGGCAATTCAATGGGAGCCCTGTCAGCTACCGGGCAGGCACAGCGAAAATATAAATACGAACCTCTCGCCCCAGGGTTTCTTCATGTATCACCGCCAGATTCTTACCGAAATCCAGAGGATGAAAGCGGTGAAAAAAGTGCAGCGGAAATTGAAAATACCATTACATGGGAGCTGAGCGAAACGGTGGCTGCGGTCATCATGGAACCAATCATCACCGGGGGCGGAATTTTGATGCCGCCCGATGGCTATATGAAACGTGTCAAAGAAATTTGTGAGAAAAATGGTGTCCTTCTCATTTCGGATGAGGTCATTTGCGGGTTCGGCCGAACTGGTAAGAAGTTCGGATTTATGAACTATGATGTAAAACCAGACATCATAACAATGGCTAAAGGAATCACGAGCGCTTATTTGCCATTATCAGCTACAGCAGTCAAACGTGAAATTTATGAAGCGTATATTGGCTCAGACGTTTATGACCGCTTTCGGCATGTAAATACATTTGGCGGCAATCCTGCTGCCTGTGCTGTCGCTTTGAAGAATATTGAAATATATGAAAATGAAAAACTAATTGAACGGTCCAAGGAGTTAGGGCTACGCTTTCTGCAAGAGTTTGAAGAAATCAAATCTCATCCCAATGTTGGGGATGTACGCGGGAAAGGTTTGTTGGTAGGCATCGAACTAGTGGAAGATAAACTGACAAAACAGCCGATCGAAATTTCCAAAATCAATAAAGTCATTGCTTCATGCAAAGAAAAGGGGCTGATCATAGGGAAAAATGGCGATACAGTAGCAGGTTTCAACAATATCCTGACTCTTGCTCCCCCGCTTAGTATAACTGAAGAGGATTTCGCATTCATCATAGCGACGGTAAAGCGAACGTTAGCTGAACTATGAAAATAAAATGAAAAAACTGAATATTCAACAATTTCATGCATGTGCCTGTTGATACACATAACTTGCTTTTAAAATGAGGCTGATACGTCAGTTTAAGCGCCGTTCGGAACTTTGAACGGTGCTTTTGTCTATGATCAAGGAAGAATAAGAGGTAAAGGAATCTAATAGAAATTATAGGCGATATTTTGGAATCGTTTTCCTTGCTTAGTTATAGCGGATGTTCGAAAATGGAATGATAAGGAGTAGTGATAGAATATCTATATTATCCGGCAGAAGAGGTGAGGGACATGAATAATGAAGATATAACAAAAAAATTAACATTACATATCCCTGAAATTTTAGGGAGTGGGAATTTTTCAAAGTATGCAGTATTGGTACCGCTTATAGAGAAAGAAGATGGAATTCATGTTCTTTTCGAAGAGCGTTCGCACAAACTGAGGAGGCAGCCGGGGGATATATGTTTTCCGGGCGGGAAAATAGACAAGCTGGATCAAGATGAACAGGCTGCTGCCCTAAGGGAAACATATGAGGAGCTTAATTTGCGAAAAGAAGATATCGAAAACGTCTTTCCGATCGATTATTTGGTATCTCCATTCGGGATGATTGTCTATCCTTATGCAGGATTTGTTCGTAACCATCAACGGATAATACCTAATCCAGCTGAGGTAGAAACCATTTTTACGGTCCCGCTTTCCTTTTTCATGGAAAAACCGCCAGAAGTTTATCATGTGGAATATAAAGTGGAACCGCATGCAAACTTCCCCCATGATTTAGTCGTTGGCGGGGAGAATTATAAATGGCAGCCAAAACAGATGGAAGAGTATTTTTACTTATATAATGGTCGGGTAATCTGGGGAATGACAGCGAAAATCCTTACCCATTTTATTGAAATTCTTCGTTAGACCCTTCTAAAGCACCTTTTTTTTTCGGTCTATTTCTATTAAGCTTTAATTATGGTAAAAGTTAGGTTTTTAATAGAAGCGGGGGGATGAGTGGATGAAGTATAGTTTTGAAGTACTTGAAAAAGAACGGGAAATGGCAATGGCTGCACTAGCCAACTTCAATGAAAACCGCGAATACTATGATGAAACAAAAGATAAGGAACTTAAGCTAGCATACTACAAAGATGGTTCCTTGGACCGGGAAGGATTGAAGGACCTACTTGTGGCAACCCATAAAAACCAGCTGAACTACTCACCGCATCGTCATGTTTACCCATGGGTGGACTTACAGGAAAATGGCCAGCTGAAAAGTCTGTATTCCGGTAAAGGGATGGATCCTGCACAAGTGATTGAGGAAGATATCCGTATACTGGAAGTATTGTCAAGAGGTATTGAATCAACAAATTCGGAGAATATTCTCGTTAATTGTGAACATGTAGTACCTCAATCATGGTTCGATAAAAAAGAACCGATGAGGGGGGATTTGCATCATCTGTTTGCCTGTGAACCAACGTGTAATAGCAGCCGGAGTAACTATCCATACCATGATTTTGAGGATTATATCCCTGAAAGATCGGCTGCCGGTATAAAAGCGGGTTGCGGGAAATCAGACGAAAGTAAATTCGAGCCCGAATACGGAAAAGGGATCGTGGCGAGGGCAACTTTGTATTTTTTACTCAGATATGAGGGAATCATCGATAGCGGCAATATCGATCTTTCACTGCTTTTGGAATGGCATCGGCTTTTTCCCGTCAGCACTTATGAAAAACATAGAAACCTCGCTATACATGAAATGCAGGGTAATCGTAACCCGTATATAGATTTTCCCGAAATGGCAGAGAATTGGAATTAAAGTAGGGCATAAAAAAGAGGATTGAAGCTGCAGTGAAAGCTTCAATCCTCTTTTATTATGGATTATAAGAATTTTACGCAAACAGGGAAGGGAACTTGAACATCCTTTTGCAATAATATTAATTTTCCGTCATGTTCATTCCGGGCATATAGTGTCAAGTTTCCTGATTGTTCATTAGAAGCGATCAGAAATTTTCCGCTAGGGTCCAATGAAAAATCACGCGGCCAATGTCCTTCGGTGGAAACCAGCTGCACGAATGCCAGTTTGCCTGTTTCTTCATTGATTTCGTAAACGGCAATACTATCATGTCCGCGGTTTGCGGCATATATGAATCGCCCGTCATCAGAAATATGAATGGCGCTTCCTTGGTTATTTTCCTTGAAATCTTCCGGGACGGTCCGTACCGTTTGCAATTCAGAAAAACTACCGGTTTGACTATCGAAGCTCAAAACAATCACTTCTGGTACAAGTTCTGCCATGACATACGCAAATTTACCGTTTGGGTGGAAGGTCAGATGCCGTGGTCCGCTGCCGGGAGCAACAGATAAGCTGTTTACTTCTTCCAAAACCCCATTATGTATTTTATAGGTTATTACTTTATCTATTCCGAGGTCGACAACAGCAATGAACCTTTCATCCGGCGTGAAACCAGCGAAGTGAGTGTGTGCTTTTTCCTGACGTTCTTCATTCGGTCCATGCCCTTCATGTTCAACAGTTGATGATACAGGCAAAGGTGTCGCATCGTCATTAAGCGGAAATGATTCAATCACGCCTTCTCCATAACTGGAAGTGACCAAAACCTGTTTCTTGCTGTCGACACTTATATGGCAGGAAGAGCCATTTGGTGTAAGTTGTTTGCCTAAGAAGGTAAGCTCACCTGAATCTTCATTAATCGAATAGGCTGAAACCCCACCGCTGCCCGCTTCTTTTAAAATGGCGTAGAGATTCTTCTTGTCCTGGCTGATGGCGACATAAGTCGGATCGGTCAATTCTGCTGCAAGTACCGGTGTACTGAGCTTTCCTTCTGCTGTATCTAAAGTAAATCGGTAAATACCTTCGCTGTTTCCTTTTGTGTAAGTGCCTATGTATCCAATGATGTTCTGTTGATCATGTTTTGCCATATTTATCTCCTCCAAGAAAGAATTGTGTTTATTTTTATTTTAACATAGATGATGCGCATATATCCTTTTCCCATTTTATGTTGAGTCGGAACCTTTTCTTTTAGAATTTTTTTGGGTGATATGAAAAAAACCCGCCTAGCGGGTTAATTTAAATCGACTGGCTTTGAAGCTTCGATGGGTATATGCCTAAACTCAGAAACGGAAAATAAACCCTGATCCGTCAGTTTGATTTCAGGGATGACTGGTAGCGCCAAGAAGGCAAGTGTAAGAAAAGGGTTGAAATGCCTGTTAGCACCGAGTTTCAATAAGGTTTCATCGATGTGCTTCAATGAATGGACCACATCCATATAATTGCATTCACTCATCAATCCAGCTATTGGAAGGGGAAGGGAAGCTAGTATTTCCCCATTTTGGATTACAGTCAATCCACCTTGCATTTTTTTGATTTCCTTAGCTGCCAGAAGCATATCCTGGTCATTCGTTCCGGCAATGATCAAATTATGTGAATCATGGGCTACTGTCGTGGCAATGGCTCCTGATTTCAACCCGAGCCCTTTGACGATTCCCAGACCCACTTGTTTGGTCATATGATGCCGTTCAATAACAGCAAGTTTTAGATGATCAACATGTTCGGAGAACTGAAATAGACCATCATGATTAAGTGTGACCGGTTCAATCGAATGCTTTGTAATCAAGCTGTTTGGAGTTATCTCAATAATATTAGCGAACTCATTTTTAAAGGTATCGCGAAATCATCTCCGGTTATTTCATGAAATTGAACAGAGTGCTTCAACCCGTCGGTAATAACCTGTTTCTCATCAGCTGGATAGTTAAGCAATCGATTATTTTGTACCATAAGCTTTCCATCTTTGAAGACCGAATGGAGGTTGACTGAATCAAGATCATCCAGTAGTAGGAAGTCGGCCTTGTATCCAGGTGCAATTGCACCATGTTCCTTTAATCCAAAGCATTCTGCTGCATTAATGGTCGCCATTTGAATGGCGGTAATTGGCGGGACACCTGTTTCTATGGAAAGTCGAACGTTGTGATCGATACTTCCTTCAGAAACTATATCATCCAGGTGCCGGTCATCGGTGACGAATAAACAACGGCGGGAGTTCTTCTCATTAATAACTGGAATCAGGTTAATTAAGTCTTTGGCGACGGTGCCTTCCCTGATCATAAGATACATTCCTTTACGCAGTCTTTCTTTTGCCTCTTCCGCTGTAGTGCATTCATGATCTGTTTTAATGCCTGCACTTAGATAAACATCGAGCTGTTGTTGGGATAAGCCAGCTGCATGACCATCGATGCTTTTGCCCAGTCTGTTTGCATCGTATATTTTTTGCAGCATATCTTCATCTGTATGTGAAACGGCAGGGAAATTCATTACTTCGGCTAAACCAAGCACTCTCGGGTTTTGATAAAAGGAAATTAAATCTTCACTTCTTAAGACAGCACCAGAATGTTCAAACTCCGTAGCAGGTACACAAGAGGGCATCATGAAGTAAAAATCAAAAGGAAGTTGATCGGATTGTTCAATCATATATTCCATGCCCTTTTTGCCAGAAACATTGGCAATTTCATGAGGATCTGCAACGATGCAGGTCACACCATGTAAAAGGAGGATTTTTGCAAGTTCATAAGGCCTGACCATCGATGATTCTATATGAACATGGCCATCAATGAAGGAAGGGCATATGAATTTTCCTGAAGCTTCGATTTCCGAAGTGCCCTCATAATGCCCAATTCCAGCAAAATAACCATCGGCGATCGCAATGTCGCCAGTATAGATATCACCATTGAATACATCTATGATTTGCCCGTTCTTAATGACGCAATCTGCAGGTGTTCTTCCTGATGCAACGTCAATTCTCCTTTTAAGCAAGTTTTTTTTCATATTCATAACCCCTTTGGCCATAAAAACCAGTTAATATTTCACTTTTTCCGTATTGGTTTCCCATGTTCGGAATGGTAAATCATGGTCATTAAAAGACAATTGTTTCATTTTAATTGTGCGGTTTTCCATTGGCAGGGCAAGTTCTTGGTAGATAAAGTGATCATCAAAGCCAATAACTGCAGCGTCTTCTTTAGTGCATGCGTAATAAATGGCTTTTGGACGTGCCCAATAAATAGCACCTATGCACATGGGGCATGGTTCGCAGCTAGTGTAAATTTCACAATCTGTAAGCTGGAAGCTGTCGAGATTCCTGCATGCATCACGAATCGCCTGTACCTCGGCGTGAGCAGTTGGATCGTTGGCCGTTGTCACATTATTACATCCTCTGCCCACGACTTTGCCATCTTTTACGATTATAGCACCAAAAGGACCTCCGTTCTTAGCCAGTACATTTTCATTTGCAAGCCGAACTGCCATTTCCATGAATTTTACATCCACTAAAAAACACCCCTTCATATATTAATAACCAAAAAGTGTTAATGTTACGTTTTTTAACGTAAATATAATAAACAATATACCATATGTCTGGGGAAACAGAATATCGTTTTCTGAAAATAGAGAAAAGTCAATTTTATGACGTGCAATCAAAAGGATTTAAAAGAATTTTTACAAATAATTATAAAACTGATATTGTTAGAAGAAAATCATTAGAATTATGAAGGTGATATGCATGGGTTTTTTGGGAGTTCTATTACCGATATTCGGTATATTTGTTTTAGGTTTCATTGGTCAGAAAAAGTTTAATCTTGATACAAAATCGATTTCCACGATGGCATTATATTTAATGTCACCTTTTCTCGTGTTCCGGACTTTTTATTCCGCAGAATTTACGATTAATTATTTTTACCTGTTCTTATTCACGATAGTACTTTGCCTTTCTCTCATACTTGTAGTCTACATTATATCTTTTTTTCGCAATTATACAGTCACTGAAACAAGCGGCATGATATTGGCATCGGCATTCATGAATAACGGGAATTACGGTACACCCGTCATTTTCCTGTTATTCGGTGCCGCAGGACTCGATTATGCAATCATCCTTATGGTGGGACAGCAGTTAGTGATGTGCACGATCGGCATTTATTTTGCAGCAAAGGGCAGTCCTGAAGGAAACGGAGTTCAAACAGCAATTAAAGCGGTATGTCGAATGCCAATTGTATATGGAGCTATTGCAGGAACAGCCTTTCAGTTCGTGAACATACCTTTAAGCAGTTCGGTTATGGAAGCTATTAATCTTGTTGCAAACGCAGCGATCCCAACAATCATGATTACACTGGGAATGCAGCTGGCCAACATTTCCCTGAAAAAAATTGCCTATCGAAAGCTATCAGTTTCGCTACTCCTTAAACTTGCCGTTTCACCAGCAATTGCCTTCCTGTTATCACTTGCCTTGCCAGTGGGTGAAATGGTCAGGCATATCATGATCATCGTAGCTGCCATGCCAACGGCGGCCAACACTACAATGTATGCGCTCCAATTCAATACGGAGCCTGAATTCGTTTCAAGTGCTACATTCATCAGTACATCATTAAGCCTGATTACGCTTCCCATCATCTTTTTCTTTGTATTATAGAAGATTATGATTCTAATTATGTGGGCAAACTTATTTTAAACACGAATCGGACGTTTCCTATCCAATAAACGAGATCCGGCCTAATTATAGGCCTTGCCCTTGATGACCAAATCTTGGGCTGGGTACCCATCGCGGTACATGAACTTATGGCCTTTATTTAAGTGTTGATGAAAAAATGATTTCAACAATTTCATTTTAATACTAAAGAGTAGCTTATTAAACGGCGTTTGATATTTTAATGCCAGTATTTGATTGGAGGGGTTTTGTGTTCCAGACTAAAATTAAATTGATTAATCCTGGAAAGATTGATGCCATACTAAAGGAAATCGTCCTGAAAACCTTTGAAGAAGCACTGGAAGAAAAACTCTTGCTATGCATGGAGTGCGGAGATGTCGATTTTTATATCGCGTATTCAAATAATGAGAAAATTCAAGATGCGATTAATGAAAACTTTGAAATTGATGAATGTGGTGAAATCATAAAAATAGATGAACATCAGGAACTTATGGATGATTTATACGATTATTTCTTGATCATACATAAGGAAAGTGATTTGTTTGATTTTTTTCCAGTAGGTCCATATACCCACAATGGGGAAATTCATGAATCAGATACGGATATGCTGGCGCCAAGGGGTTTGTATTCAGCTCCATTTGAAGATGCGATAAAGGAATAATACGAAAAGACAGCAAATGCTGTCTTTTCGTATTATTAAAAGCGTATTCAGCTTTCGGGAAATAAATAATTTTTTATAATAAGAGGGAATTTTCCCGAGGGGGAATAAGTTAAAATTTAACATTTATATGGAATATAGCAATAATATCATGAAATATGATAACGTTTTTAACAATTTAAAGTTTATATGGTAATTTTAAGAAATATTATATATAATAAAAAGTGTGAATATTGAATATATTATTTAAATTACTAGTTTAAAATAATAATAAAAATGCTCGCTTCCCTAACACTATCAAAATATTGGGAAATAATATTGGAAGAAAGGATTATACATAAGATATGAATCGAGTTAAGAGAATGTTATAGTACGCTTTTATAATTCTGATTATTGTAAATATTCAGTTTTGAAGATTGATTATGGGCGGGGTGCTAATTATGATAGTTTTTGACCGAGTGAATAAGTATTATGGCGATTTCCATGTATTGAAAGAAATTAATCTAACAATCAAGAAAGGGGAAGTGGTTGTGGTCATCGGACCTTCCGGATCAGGAAAAAGTACACTGCTTCGATGCATTAATCGTCTAGAGACCATTTCGCAAGGATCCCTTTCAATAAATGGTTTGAATGTAGCGGATAAAAAGACGGACATAAACAAACTCCGTCGGAATATCGGTATGGTTTTCCAGCATTTTCACTTGTATCCCCATAAAACCGTGCTCGAGAATATAATGCTTGCCCCCAGGAAGGTCTTGGGACAATCCGAAGAGGAAGCAAAAAAGATTGCGCTGAAGTATTTGGACAAAGTGGGGATTGGAGATAAAGCAAATTCATTTCCTTCCCAGCTTTCAGGTGGACAGCAGCAACGGGTAGCGATTGCCAGAGGTTTGGCAATGGGACCGGAAATCATGCTTTTTGATGAACCTACCTCAGCCTTGGATCCGGAAATGATAGGCGAGGTACTGGATGTTATGAAAGCACTTGCCCATGAAGGAATGACGATGGTGGTTGTTACGCACGAAATGGGATTTGCCCGTGAAGTGGCAGATCGAATCGTATTCATGGACGAAGGCAGGGTTTTAGAAGAGGCAACTCCGGCTGAGTTTTACGCCAATCCTCGTGAAGAGAGGGCTCGTTTATTCCTTAGCCGTATATTAAATCATTAAATAAAAAAACAGGGGTGAATTACATGTTGAAGAAAAAGAAATGGTTAAAATTATCTTTGCTATCATTACTGGCCGTCATTTTATTAGCTGGTTGCGGCGGGGGGAATGATACCGACAAAGCTGAAGAGGGTGGAGGTAAAGGCAAAGAAGAAGATGTTCTAGCACAAGTGAAGGAAAAGGATAAGATCGTTTTTGGGGTGAAAAATGATACAAGGCTATTCGGTTTGAAGAATCCTAGTACTGGAGAGGTAGAAGGCTTTGATATTGATATTGCCAAAGCTCTTGCAGCAGAAATCCTTGGTGATGAGAATAAAGTTGAATTTAAAGAAGTGACTTCTAAAACTAGGATGGCCTTATTGAATAATGGTGATATCGACGCAATTGTAGCAACTATGACAATCACGGAAGATCGTAAAAAAGAAGTTGACTTCACTGATGTTTACTTCGACGCGGGACAATCTTTGTTAGTCAAAAAGGGCAGCGATATCAAGGGTATTGATAGCTTGAAAGGGAAAAAGGTATTGGCTGTCAAGGGCTCTACTTCTTCCATAAATATCCGTGAAAAAGCTCCTGAAGCACAAGTACTGGAATTTGAAAACTATTCCGAAGCGTTCGCTGCACTTAAATCCGGACAAGGGGATGCATTGACAACGGATGATTCCATCCTTTATGGAATGGCAGATGAAGATCCAAGCTATGAGCTTGTTGGCGGTACATTTACCGAAGAGCCATATGGAATTGCCGTAAAAAAAGGGAATACTGAATTTGTGGAAGAGTTGAATAAAGCCCTTAAGTCACTTAAAGATTCAGGCAAGTACGACGAAATCCATGATAAATGGATTAAACACTAAACATTTTAGCAAATGTATATGGGCAGCTGACCTTGAATAACATTTGAACATTTGTCTGTGAGGATGAGCGTATTGCTCATCCTTACTAGTTAAAGGAGTTGTATGCCGTGCTTGATTTCTCCATTTTAACAGAGAATCTGGATATGTATTTATTAGGCTTTAAAAATACGATCATGTCGAGTTTGATCGCGTTGGTATCGAGTTTGATTCTTGGTGTGCTAATTGCCATCATGAGGATTGCGCCAATAAAGCCACTAAACTGGCTGGGTACCGCCTATGTCGAGTTCATTCGGAACATACCGTTATTGATCATTACCTTTTTCTTCTTTCTTGGTCTTAAACTAAGCGGTCTATATGCAGGGACATTAGCCTTGACCATTTACACTTCATCTTTCATAGCTGAGGCAATTCGGGCAGGCATACTCTCCGTGCCTAAGGGTCAAATGGAAGCTGCCCGTTCATCAGGCCTGACATATGGGCAGGCCATGAGGCTCGTCATACTGCCGCAGGCCGTTAAAATCGTCATTCCTCCTTTAGGGAACCAATTTATCAATTTAGTAAAGAATTCTTCCATATTGGCCGTCGTTGCAGGACTCGATCTTATGTACCACGGAGATTTGATTTCTTCAAGGACATTTGTCGTGTTTGATGTGTACATTTTCGTTGCAGCTTTTTACTTAATTCTTACCATTCCTTTAAGCTTTGGCGTTGGTTATTTGGAAAAACGTCTGGCTAAGAGTAATTGAGGGAGGTATAAGATATGGATTTTGCAGGTGCCTATACACCAGATAATCTTAAGTTTTTATTAGAAGGATTTTGGGTAACGCTCCAGGTAGCTTTTATATCCATTATTCTAAGTTTCATTATTGGCGGGCTTGTAGGTATAATCCGATACGCAAAAGTGCCGGTGTTATCACAAATACTAGCTTTGATTGTAGAAACGGTACGTAATTTACCTCTGTTATTAATCATATTTTTTACGTATTTTGCTTTGCCGGAGATACGGATTAAACTGGAAATCATTCCAGCAGCCATAGTTGCCTTGACAATTTTTGAGTCAGCCATGCTTTCTGAAGTCATTAGAAGTGGACTGAAATCCATTGATAAAGGTCAAATGGAAGCTGCCCGTTCATCAGGTTTGAGCTATACACAGGCATTGATACATATTATTTTGCCCCAAGCGCTGCGCCGCATGGTTCCTCCCATTGTCAGCCAATTCATTTCTTTATTAAAGGATACCTCTTTAGCGGTTGTCATCTCTTTGCCGGAGCTGACACATCATGGTCAAATCATATATGGACAAAGTCAAAAGTATTTAATACCGATTTTGATCCTGGTAGCTCTCATGTATTTCATAGTTAACTATAGCCTTTCTTTGGTAGCCCAGAGACTTGAATTGAAACGCACCTAAAAAAACGGCTCAGAAATGAGTCGTTTTCTATTTGTCTAAGAGATTCGGAAGTGTCTCACCCTCAACCTTATTTTAAAGCTTGTTTATACTCCATGATCCATACAGTCGGTGGAAAAGAAGTGGATTTATGGAATTAACTGGAATGTTATTTTAAGAAGAAACCGTAGGCTGGACTCATCCCGAACAAATTGAAACTAGGTTATCCTCTTGATTTTATATCTGTAATCCTTAATAAATGGAAGAAATTCGCAACACTCCAGCCGAATAACTGGCTAGCCGAGACCCCCGCAGGCGCTTGTGCCGAGAAGGAATGGCAGACAGTCTGGCGGAAAGGGAGCGGACTTCTTAATCAAATGGAATAATAGTGATGAATGAGTACACAAAAAATGAATCTTTTGCTTTTAATAACCGTATATATAAAGGAAGAAAGAAGGTGGAAAATATGTCGGAAATTAAAAGAAGCAATAGCAAAGCGATTGTATCATTGATCATGGGGGTATTATCCCTGTTTATTCCAATCATCGGCATCATATTAGGTATTTTAGGGTTAATATTTGCATCGAAAAGTAAACAAGAAATGAACCTTACTGGTGAATCTGGAAATGGTTTAGTGACAGCTGGAAAGGTGTGCAGCATTATTGGAATAATCTTGAATGTTCTCATGATTTTGATTTTCATGGTGTTTTTTTATTTCGTAGTCAATACGGATATATCAACCTATTGAATGTAAGTATTAACTTGACAAACAAAGAAAAGTAATTTAAACCTATATAAAATGGAAATTCATGTTATAATTATTATAAATATCTAAATATTGTATGAAGGGATGATATTTTGACCATTCAAATCTTTGAGTACCCAGCCGTATTCTATTATGAAAAGCACCCGTTGATTATCGACTCTTTTTCCGTTCAAGTTTGTTTCCCGGATTTTAGGCGAGAAGGAATTATTTCTTCCGTTAGCGGCAGGAATCGGTTAGATGCCTTAGCTTGTGCTCAAGAACTGTTGGAATCCATGGTCGAACATTTTATACACGATAAAAAAACAATCCCGGATGCAAGCGAAATGGAAAAGGTGAATCTGGATCGGGGAATTAATATATGCGAGGCTGCACCCTTCAGAATTGAAATAGAAAATATCACATATGAAAAATAAAAAAAACCTTGCCGGTTAAAGGACAAGGTTTTTATTTTGGATTACTTGAATTTGTAACCCGGAATGTCAGACCAGTACATACTATATTATTTTATTATTTTTTTAGTAAGCTGAAGTCGATGGGGATAATAGTGGCACTCATAAAATATAAAAAACCATCATTACCTGTAAAAGGAATGATGGTTTTTAGTTTCGCTAAAAAATTCCCCATTTAATTATTTTTTATTTTTGGGGAAAGGATATTGCGTTCTTTATAACGAATATGTATAGTATAGGTAACATAGGTAAAAAGTATCAATAGTTATATATTTTGGAGGTGTATGTGTGAAATATTATATAGCATCAGACGAAAAAAATTTGAAGCAAGTAAAATCATTGATCAAGAAATTGACTTCAAAAGGATTTACTTGTGTGAATGACATGAATTTAATTACGAATGATGAGAAAAACCAAATAACGGACGACATTGGAGAATATGAAAAAAAGGGGATAGAGGAAGCCGATTTCATGCTGATCTTCCTAACGGCAGGAAAAGGTAATCTATATGAGCTTGGCTATGCTTTATCATTAAATAAGAAAATAATTGTGTATTCTCCTGAGAAAGAAAATTATCATATTAATAAAAAATCAATATTTCATAATCTGCCCGAGGTAACAATCTGCAGCGGGACCTTTTATAAGCTGGTTAAATTGATACATACGCTTTCTCCGGAAGGATCTGAAAAAGATTCACTGCCTCTTAAATAAATGTCAAATGTAAAATTTTAAGGAGACCCTCTAATAAAATTTCTTTTGAACGAATTGTTTAAAGTATTAAAAATGAGGGTAAAGACCATTAAAAAAGGGAGAGGGCTGTTTTGGCCATTATTGATATCGACCAATTATTGTTAGCTACTGAAGCGATAGCAGAAGAGTCAGTTCCATTCCATCTTGATACATTTGACATCGATCAACTTTTAGATAATACGGATAATTGGAATTGGTAAAGAAAAGCATGCCCATAGAGGATATGCTTTTTTTAGGCTGTTTTCACATACTTTGTTGCTATTTACCAGGTAGTGAGTTGTGGTTGATTTCCCCTCCAGATGCTCGCTTTCCGCAGGGCGGGCGGAGAAACTCCTCGGCGTAAACGCCTGTGGGGTCTCACCTGTCCCGCTGCTCCCGCAGAAGTCTCGCACTTCCGCTCCAATCACCTTAAATAGTTTCGTTTTAAAAACAACTATCTTTACGAAAAGAGCCTTTTTTAAAGAGAAAATACTGATTACCTGTATGAAAATAATACAAGAAACCAGGCACGTGGAGATATTTTAACGATTGGATAAAGTTAAAACCTGCGTCCTTTTACGAATCCTAAAATCACAAACATTGAAATGGTACCGATAACAAAAATTGCTTTAATGGAATTCACTAGAATTTCATCGTACATTTGTATTACCTCCTTGTATGTAATGACAGTGCGATTATGATTAGCTGTTGATGTATAAATTATAACATAAAGTCAATATCTGATGGTGGGAAATTAAAGGCGATATGGGTAATAATGTATAGGTTGTACAGTTAAAATATAAAAAAGATATCCTCTAATCAGTGGATATCATTGAGAAATTTATTTAAGTCCTAGTGCTTTTTTTGTTTTTGGTCCGACGATTCCATCAGAAGTAAGTTTTTTGGACTTTTGGAATTTCTTTACGGCTGTTTCGGTGTTTTTTCCAAATGACCCATCTACTCCTTTAGTGCTGTATCCAAGTTTAGTTAATCTTTTTTGCAGTTCGATAACCTGAGGGCCACTGCTTCCTTTCTTTAGGGTAGCGTTTGTATTCACCGGCAGGCTCACAGATCCGCTCACTTTGAATCCATTTGTGGCAGCTATGCTGGCAAATGATTTATTTGAACTGGCAATCAAGACTACAGTGCTCATTCTCACCCTATCGTAAAGCCATTGTACATCATTGTTATACATACGGATACAACCGGCACTTATATATTTCCCGATTGTTGAAGAATCATTATTGCCGTGTATTGCGTACGTATTTCCTGGTGTATTCCTTGCATTGATTCCCAGCCATCTTTTACCTAGAGGGTTTTTTGGGTCTCCGCCTCTAATGTTGCCTTTATAATAGGGACGATTCACAATCTTTGTCACTACTTTAAACTTTCCTTCAGGAGTGTAGGAGGCTTTCTTACCTGTCGCCACGATGAATACCCTCACCAATTTATCATTTTCGTAATAGGCAAGCTGATTATTGGCTTTATTGATGATAATCAGTTGTCTTGCTGCCGCACCTGAAGCATTACTGAACCCCAAAAAACTAAAGGCGAAAATCAATACAAATACAATTAATTTTTTCATGTTTTTCCCCGTCCCTCATTTAAGCAACCTACATTTACACATATACTATCCTATGCATGAAGCGAGGCTAAAGTGACAATTTTTTAAAAAAAGGGTAGACTAATTAACTATGGGAAAAGTCAAACTTAGATCCAATTTCACTTTTATGCATATCAAAAGAATGATGGGCACTATTTTTGGCCATATTACATACATTATTGAAGGGAAAGCGGAGGTGGGAAAGAATTGTCACGCCTAAAGGTGGAGGACTATCTAGAACAAGGCATCCATGGTCCAAAAGAAATCAAGGCTGGTGAACGAAGGGAATTTTTGGGCACATTAAGGGAACGCGTAGTCGTCGTCTTAAAAAGAAGCCAAGTCTTTGAAACGAATGTATACCCGGAGATAGAGCAAATGATGAAGCAGTATCCCCGTTCAAATTTGTTTTTAAATGGTCAGATGGACTATCAATATCTAGGAAAATATATTAAATTGGCAATGAGTCATGATATTCCTTACAAAATCGTCCTAAACAAAGATCATAACTCCGATTTGGGTCTGGTGTTAGCGGAAAGTAACGCCATAAACAAAGAGGAAATTTATATACAGAAGCAAATTCATACCCAGCAAGTCATCAAAAAGAAAAGCTTCACAGCCTTTTTTAAACGCTGTGTTAAAAAATTATTAAAAAAACGTTGATGCAACTATCAACGTTTTTAGTTTGTTTACAAAAAAAGGGGGGGGATGGTGTATTCCGAACCATGATAGTAAGAATAGGTTTTCCATAATGGTTTTATGAAATGAACTGGGAATTTTTTTGAAAGAAAAAACTGTAGGCAAATTCTCTTTCTTAAGAGTTGGTCTACAGTCTGAAACGAGTGCTTTTTGTTTTTATTTTTAATCGTTCTTTTAATTAAGTGTGTAGACAACTTTTCCTGTTTATGTAACCCTATTCCGTAACCTATAAAACTTCCTGAAATTCCCTATAATCGTTTTTACTACGGAATAGGTAGGGATAGCGATTAAAATGCCAATGAATCCGTATATTGATCCAGCAGCTAGCAGCAATAGGATAATGGTAAGCGGGTGAATGTTAAGCCGTTTCCCCATAATATTCGGTGTAACCAAGTGCCCTTCGACCTGTTGAACAACAATAAGGACAATAAGTACTTTCACTGCCAGCCCAATGTCTTGCTGTAAGGCAATGAAAAGGGCGGGGATGATGCTTATTAATGGACCAAGGAATGGTACAACGGTAAAAATCATGGCGAATAAGGCCAATACGAGTGCATAATCGAGACCGATAATAAGGTAGCCAACATACATCAAAGTCCCTATGACAATTGATATGATGAATTGACCAATAATATAAGTTGAAAGGGCTTTATCGACGTCTTTTAAAATTGTGTTCCCCTCTGATTCTACATCATTCGGTATGTATTTTAATAGAAATGGCCGTAATTTATCTCCATCCTTCAAGAAATAGAATAAAATGAATGGTGTAATGACCAATACTGTTAATACACTAGTTATCGTGGATAAAATGGTATTGACATTCACGATGAGTTTTTCCGAATAATCTTTCAAATGCGTGACCGCTTTTTCTTTTAACTCTTCCATATTTACCATGCCAAAATCATTTTTTTCAATCATGACTTCAGATTCTTTAGAGAATTCCTTGACTTTGCTGGGGAGGTTATCAGATAATTTTTGAAATTGGTCAACGATTACAGGACTGCCAAAGTAACCTCCCATTCCAATCATACTAAATATAATCAAAAACACGGTGAAGATGCTAGCTGACCTCGGGATAAATTCAGTTAACAAGTTAACGACCGGCCGTAATATATAGTATAAAAGCCCAGCCAAAATAATAGGAAAAAACATGGCAGCAATGATTTTTTGCAGCGGTAGGAGAACATAATCAATCTTACCCAGTAAAAAAATAATTAAAATGATCAAAATGATCGCGCAAGCATATTTGAAAAACGGTTTATTGATCCACAAGACAATCCCCCCTAATTCCATCTCTTACTTGATTCCCTGATTTAGCTTAATGTTAAACTAAATAACTTGATTAAATGTTCGGTGCAAAACTTTTAGATGGATGAACGTTTGTCATTCAGCTTTTATTCGGTTGTGTTTCAATTTTGAATCTTAAAAGCAATACTAACTGACCAGCTATTTATTAAATGGAAGTTCGTATTTTTTAAACATTTTTGGAATTCAAATAGCTATAGCCTTAACAAACGAAGTTGATATATGGAAACAAAAACAAGACTTTCACTGTTAAAAGAAGGACATATTAAAAAAATATATCGGCCATTTTGACTTTAACCTGTCTTTACGTGCATAAGTCGATAATCTGAATTTATGCTCACAACTGCAGGTGATATGACCTAATCCATATGATATTCCAATGTGCTACAGTTCAAAAAGCACCGATACGGCCATATACATACTAAAAAGGCATCATCAAGGTAAATTCCGGTTATGGAAGTTTACTTGATCATGCCCTTTTTAAAGGTTATTTAATTAGGATATCTTACTTAATGTGTTCGTTGCACCTTGTTTCTGTTCTTTTTGCATTTTTTTGATGTCCAGACGTAACCAGATGGAAATGACGAATGCTATCGCAATTAATGCTGCGAAAACGTAGAATACCGGAATGTAACTGTTCGTACTTTCCCTGATTGCAGTAACCAACATTGGGCCGCAAACCCCGCCTAGAGACCATGTAGTTAAAAGATAACCATGGATGGCACCAATTTCCTTAGTGCCAAATAAATCCCCGGCAAATGCAGGGAGATTAGAAAATCCTCCTCCATAGCAACTAACGACCAACAAGATGAGTCCTTGGAACAATAGTGTATTTGTAGTCGTTGGAAGTAAAAGGAAGGCACCGATTTGAATGATGAAGAAAATGACGAAAACATTTGGACGGCCCATATAATCAGATGCCGCTGCCCAGCCAAGTCTTCCTCCGCCATTAAAGATTCCCATTATTCCGACTAATGTTGCTGCACCTGCCACTGACAGTCCGACAACGTCTTGAGCCATAGGAGAAGCAACCGAAATCATCATGATCCCTGCACTTGTATTGATCAATTTCATGGACCATAACATCCAGAAGTGTTTAGTTTTAACCGCTTCTTTTGCAGTTAATTGCCTTAGGTCTTTCTTCAGTTCTTTCTTACCGGACTCAATATCTCTCTTCATTCCTTCAGGCAGCCAGTTGGCTTTTGGAGGTGCAATATAGGATGCCCCTAAGAACATCAGTATGAAATAGCCTGCGCCTAAAATATAATATGTAGTATAAATGCCAACGGATTCCATAAGGGTCGCAGCGACTGGGGCTGTAATGAGAGCTCCGGCACCGAAACCTAATACTGCCATTCCTGTTGCCAATCCCCTGCGATCTGGGAACCATTTGACTAAAGTGGATACTGGTGAAATGTACCCGATCCCCATTCCAAGTCCACTTAACACCCCATAAGTCAATAGGTAGAGCGGAAGTGAATCGACCATTACCGCTAAACCGGAACCGGCTTGTCCTAATCCGAATAATACAGCCGCGACCATAGCTGACTTTCGTGGTCCATTTTTTTCTACGAACTTGCCAAAGAAGGCAGCAGAAGTTCCTGCAAGCGCCATCATTATTGTGAATGCTAACGTTACTTCAGTTTCTGACCACCCCATGGTCTCGACTAATGGTTTTTTGTAAACGCTATATGCGTATGCACCGCCAATGGATAGGTGAATGGCGATAGCGGATAAAGCGATAAACCATCTGTTTTTTGTCATGTTGTTACCCCTTTTCATTAAAGAATTAGAAAGTTGCATGCGTTTTGTCTATAATATATCGGTTTGCATGCGTTTTATCTATCTCGTGGGATAAGTATATAAGAATATCATTTAGTAGTAAACTACTAAATTGTAATTCATGTAAAATTTTCCTCTGTGCTTAGAGTTGGGAAAAAACACTTTATGGATTCGGATTAAAAATGTTATATATTCTAAGGATTTTAATATACATATAAGGCTTGCAGGGTATTGATTTGGTGTATTATTCACGAATCTGCCAAAAGTCTTTTCATTTATCGATTTTCCTGGTTACAAAAGGCAAATGATTGAATTTACTCTATAGGTGCGATGAACCAAAATTATTCTCATTGGCTTTATAGTGATTATTTTGATAAAATTAATCTAATATTCAAGACATATTAGCGTACCACTCGGAATTGATATTTTTAGTGGTTTCAGGAATAATTGATTCTTTTTTCAGGAATCATAGTCTGGAAATCAAAGAAAAACCAATTTATTTTAAAAAATTCCGAAAATTTCGTCTTAAAGGCTTGAACTATGATTCCTTATAGGAGTAAACTAATGAAAGATAGATTTTATGGAAGTGAAATCTTGTAAATTTAATCAACAAGGGGTTTTGGTAATGAAGGAACATGACATGCAAATCACGCTTAGTACAACAAAGAAAGAAAAACCACAAGCGGACCAGCTTGAGTTCGGTAAGCAGTTTACCGATCATATGTTTATTATGGATTACACACAAGGGCAAGGGTGGCATGATCCAAGAATTGTTCCTTATCAACCGCTCTCATTGGAGCCATCAGCTATGATTTTTCACTATGGTCAATCCGTTTTTGAAGGATTGAAGGCATATGCAACACCTGAGGATGAAATTATCTTATTCCGTCCGGAAAAGAATTTCCAACGCTTAAATAGTTCGAATAGCCGATTATGCATACCGGATGTCGACGTTGATTTCGCGTTGAAGGCCTTAAAGACTTTAATTAGCGTTGATAAGGATTGGGTTCCCCAGGCAGAAGGGACATCTTTATATATCAGGCCATTCATTATAGCTACTGAGCCTTATCTTGGAGTATCTCCATCGAATAAGTATCAGTTCATCATCATCATGTCACCAGTGGGATCGTATTATAAAGAAGGCATCCATCCAGTTAAAATTGCAGTGGAGTCAGCTTTTACACGTGCAGTTAATGGAGGTACAGGTGAAGCCAAAACGGGCGGTAATTATGCATCGAGCCTAAAAGCCCAGGAAGTATCCGAAAAGATGGGTTATGCTCAAGTTCTTTGGTTAGACGGATTGGAGAAAAAATATATCGAAGAAGTTGGAAGCATGAATGTTTTCTTCAAAATTAATGGTGAAATCATCACCCCTGCTTTAAATGGAAGCATCCTTCCGGGTATTACTCGTGATTCCATTATAGAATTGCTGAAACATTGGGGTCTTCCCGTGTCGGAAAGACGCATCTCGATGGAGGAAGTCCATGAAGCCTATAAATTGGGTCACTTGGAAGAGGCCTTTGGAACGGGAACAGCCGCGGTCATATCACCAATTGGTGAATTTTTGTGGAATGGTGAAGAAATGATTGTTCAAAGCGGAGAAACGGGCGAACTTTCCAGAAAGCTTTATGATACACTGACAGGTGTCCAAACAGGTAAAGTCACAGACGAGTTGAGCTGGACTACGAAAGTTGAAGAAAAAGTGACTCAATGATACTTAAAAAAACCTTCTTTGAAGGTTTGTAGACAAAAGGGGTTCGGAATTAAAAAATTCTGAACCTCTTTTGAAATTCCCTTTGAATTTTCGCCTAAAGTTAAGAGATTGCGGCTCTACGAGCCCACATGTTAGGCCATTTTTGGACCTCACCATGTCCAATTGGCCATCTTCTTTAAATTAATGGCAGCCTCCATTTTACGAACCAAATGGTTCGGTGGCACCAGTTGATCTAAAGTAATCATTTCAAGTTGATCTCGCTGAATAGAATCATGTTTAGAAAGCATCCTCATCACCTTAAGTTTTAATACTTCTATTTTAAAACAAAAATGACTCCAGGCAAAAGTGTTCTATCTAAAAGGTAAGACAAAGTTGATTGGAGCGGGTGTTCGAGACTCCTGCTTAGAAAAGCGCGTCTAGGGGAGACCCCGCAGGCGAAAGCCGAGGGCCGACCGCCCGCGGAAAGCGAGTGCCCTACGTTCCAATCAACGTCCCAATTGTACAAGCCATAAAAAAGACAATCAATTTTCATCGAGTTTGTCTACAGTCTGAAACCTTCTTTGAAGGTTTTTTTTTACTTTCAGATAATCATTTTGTGCCTTATGGCAACTGCGACGGCCTCGGTCCGGTGATTCACTCCCAATTTCCTGATGGCAGAAGAAATATGATCTCTGACAGTAAATTCACTAACGCTCATTTTTGGTGCCATTTGCTTTAATCCCATCCCATTCGCTAAATATTGAAGTACCTCCACTTCACGTTTGCTTAGAAGGTAAGTGGGAGGGGCGGAATCGAATGTTGAACTGACAGCCAGCTTCAAATAATGGGAAAGCTTCATTAAATCATTCTTGGTAACGGGCTCGTTGGTGTGAATGGGGTCAACCAACACTAAACCGATGGCCAAGTCATTCACAATTATCGGAATGATTGCCAATGAAGAGATGGAAAATCTTTTAACGTATTTTGCAGGGATGGAGGATTTCGCATGCTGGATGGTTAAGTATAGGGGCTTGTTATGGATGACTGCTTGGTGGATCGGGTATATATCATGAATATTTTCCCTAACATTATGTAATGAAAAAGTATCTTCACTTGTACATGCACAAATTCCTTCACCCATTCCTGTTAAACTTGAGTAACTGAATAAAGATGCTCGTTGAAATGAAAAAAAATCCACACAGCCCTTTACGATCATTTGTGATTTATTTGCCATATCTTTTTGTTGGGAAATCTTTTTTACATGTTTCATCAGAGTTTCCTCAAGCATTCGACTTAATTCCTCCCTACATTTTCAGTACTAGGATAAAAGCTACTAATATCTTACAATATAATGAAAACTCTTACAAATTTAAAAATCTTTAGAGATTCAAAAGTTTAAAGTTCATAATTTCAAGGAGGCATTACCATGAAAAGAAAGAGTTTAACGACCACAAGCAGGAGTTTTAGAGAAGATGCCCTACCATTTAAACTTTACCAAAAGGCAAAGAAATTCGGTATATGGAATCCTCGGGACATTGATTTCAGCCAGGATAAAGAAGATTGGAAGTCATTTACTGACATTGAAAGGGAAGTGTTATTACGGATCATTTCCCTTTTTCAGGGCGGGGAAGAAGCCGTGACTTTGGATTTGCTGCCGCTCATAATGACAATAGCCAAAGAAGGCCGGATCGAAGAAGAAATGTACTTAACGACATTTCTGTTCGAGGAAGCGAAGCATATGGAGTTCTTTCGCTATACATTAGATCAAATTGGTGAAACGGGTGATTTGACGGGTTATCACTCAGACACTTATAAATCGATTTTTTATGAAATTTTGCCTGAAACGATGGAGAAACTTTTAACCGATCAATCACCAGAAGCCTTGGCAGAAGCAGCCACTGTTTATAATATGTTTACCGAAGGCGTTCTCGCAGAAACTGGATATTTCGGGTTCTATCAGACTCTCGAAGCTAATAAAATGATGCCTGGTTTATTAAAAGGTGTGGGTTTTTTGAAAAAGGACGAATCACGCCATATTGCATATGGGACTTTCCTGCTGCAGCGAATCATCAGTGAACATCCACATATCTTTAAACAGGTTGAAAAGAGGATGGAGGAGCTTTCACCACTGGCCATCACGTTAAATACGGAGGGATATGATCGGTTAGGAAATCCCTTTGGTAATGACCAACAAGCTGTATTGAATTTTACCCTGAAACAATTATCAGTGCGGATGGAGATATTATCCAGGGCAAAAGGGAAAGGGATTGAAGAAATCTATCAAAGCAATGAAAAGGAATATGGGGTGTTATAATGCCGAAATAAGATACAAGCATACTGTAAGTTTACATTCGTTAATGGATGGCCAATGGGAACTTGAATGCAACGTATGAACGAGTCTTAACTGCGAATATAGACTATTAAATCCGAGGTGAAACGATATGAAGGTAAATGCTCATTCGAATTTTTGGTTAAGGTCTTCGGTTTACAGTGGCACTAACACTCGTTCACTCATACCGGGCCTATTCAATGGTCTGGGGGCACGAAGGATTCTGCTCGTGAGCGATGCTGGCTTGGAAAATGCGGGCGTCGTTAAAAAAGTTGCCGAAACTTTTGAGCAGCAGAAATTGGGTGCCAAAGCTGAAATAGTTGGACAGTTTCTGGGTGTAACACAAGACGCAGCGAGTAAATGTGTAAACGAAGCATTGAAATATGCACGTGAAGTTCATGCCGATGCCATCCTTGCCATTGGTGGAGGGAGTGTCATCGATACCGCAAAAGCATTGAAATACGGATTATATAAAGGAATTACGGATATAAATGATTCAATACCAAACGGTTTTCTATATGAGGGTTTTCCAAATGCACAATCCATGAATATCCCGCATATATCCGTAGCCACAACAGCAGGAACCGGTTCTGAAGTATCCCCGATCGCAGTCATATATAATGAACATAAAAATGTCAAAATGAATATATACAATGTTTTTTTAAGTTCGGATGTTGCGATTCTAGATCCCGAGTTAACAGTCGGACTGCCGTCTGACATTACGGCGTTTACTGGTGCCGATGCATTGACACATGGGATTGAAGCGATCATTTCACCTGCTGCGACATCAATAACCGATGCATATGCATATCAGGCCATTCGAGTTATTGAAAGAAATTTACCGAGGGCCGTAAAGGATGGAACGAATATTGAGGCTAGAATGGAAATGCTGCATGGAAGCATGATGGGAATCACTGCATTTTGTAGTGCATTGAATGCGATTCCTGTTCATAACTTTGCCCACGCATATGGGGCGTTATTCCGTATTCCGCATGGACTGGCCAATGCCGTATTGTTACCGGTCGTCATGGAATCAATCCCGGATTTATATCTTCAAAAGGCCCATTTGATAGCTGAAGCCTTTAGTGTGAAAGTACAGGATGAAGATTCAAAAAGGATCTTAGCGAAAGTGGTAGAAAAGCTACGTGTTTTCCTATCTGATCTTGGGCTGCCCTCCGACTTCAGCGCCTATGAAATTAACCAGTCGGATATGGAAAGAATTCTGAAAGCAGTAATGACCGATCCAGCTGCCGCTAATTACCCGATGTCGGAAGAATTAATAATGTCAGTTGTTTCAAGAGTTTCACCCGTAAGAATTAACTGATCTAAAAAAGCCAGCCCGTAAAGGTTGGCTTTTAATGCGTTGTAACGTGTTAAGTCCCGAATTTCACCATTCAAAAATTCATTTCTTTATCTGATGTCTAAGAACTACAGTGATAGACTCTGGTTAATGTTTTTTTCCTAAGTTTTCCTGTGCCATCTTTATAAGTTCCTTGACCATGCCTCCGCCTAACTTTCCGCCTATTTTTCCATTCTGCTTGGATGTCAGTTCACCGTTATAGTCTTTTTTCAACGGTACGCCCATTTCTTTTGCTACTTCAAACTTTGCCTCTTCGGGATTCTTTGTGCCAGCGATTTTGGCTTTTAAATCATCAAGGCCTTGTCGTGCTTCAGATACCAATATTCTCCTTCTCCTTGCCATTTAGCAACCTCCTCCTATTTTTTTCTTAGGTTATCCTAATGAAATGAAAATGATAAACCTGATTTGCAATTCGAAGAAGTTTTAGTTTATTTAAAGCGGGTAACATATATTAAAACGACGATTTAAGGAGAAAATGATGCTGACTGCGAATTCAAGTTTGTTAACAAAAGAAGATATGACAAATCCCGATCGAGTGCCGCAATGGCTAATCAAGGAATATCAAACATTCCATGAAACAGTGACCGATAAAACCTTTCCTTGTTATTTTGGTATGAAAGCTGAAAATAAAGGGGAACTTCGTTATGCTTATATCACACAGGAAGATTGGTCCAATCTCCCTAAAGCAGTGGAAAGCTTTCTTGATTTATTTCAGGAACCACCATATATAAGGCATGGACTTTTCGTTTTTATGGAGCCTGATCCGATAGAGGGTGATATAGAATTTTACCGTAAAAGGTTTTGGGAGATCCTTCAATACCTGCATCAAGCGGATGAAAAACCTTGGCCAATTGAAAAGCCGAAAGATCCGGATCATTATTTATGGGACTATCATTTTGCCGGGGAACCAATCTTTGTCTTTGGTAATGCACCTGCTTATAAACAGCGTAAAACTCGCGATTTAGGAAATAGCCTCGTCCTTGGTTTCCAGCCCAGGATGATCTTTGAAGGATTGGAAGGAACGGAAAAAGGAGGAATCATGTCACGGGAAAAGGTCCGGGAACGGGTGGAGAAATGGGATAATCTCCCGAAGCATCCTGATATCAGTCACTTTGGCGATGTAAATCATAATGAATGGAAACAATTTTTCATAGGGGATGATATAGAACCGATAAAAGGTAAGTGTCCCTTCCATCATAAACAATAAACGTAACCGTGAGCAAATTGCTCCCGGTTTTTTTGCGTTTGAAAATAAAAAACATAATCCTTGCCTTATTGGATTTTCAGTTTTATAATGTGAAAGTAGCAATTGCAGTTAATTCGAGATATATGGATTAAATGCTATTTTTATTAAATATACAAAATTAACAATTGGGGGAACGAAAATGTCTAAAGTATTGTTTGTTAAATCAAATGACCGCCCAGCGGATCAAGCTATCAGTGTCAAAATGTATGAAACGTTTTTGAACGCATATAAGGAAGCTAATAGTAGCGATGAAATAACTGAATTGGATTTATTTGAATTGAATTTGCCTTATTACGGAAATACTGCAATCACTGCCTTATATAAACGCAACCAAGGCATGGAATTGACTGAAGAAGAAGTGGAAATTGCTGATATCGTGCAACAATACTTGAATCAATTCCTTGCTGCCGATAAAGTAGTATTTGCCTTCCCGCTATGGAACGCAACGGTTCCGGCACCATTGGTAACTTATATTTCTTATCTTGCCCAAGCGGGAACAACATTCAAATATACAGCTGAAGGCCCAGTTGGCTTAGCTGGAGATAAAAAAGTGGCCTTACTTAATGCACGCGGATCCGATTATGCATTGCCTGGAATGGAAGCTGGCGAAATGGCTGAGAAATACGTAACGATGAATCTAAACTTATGGGGCATTAAAAACCCAGAAACGGTCGTAATCGAGGGACATAATCAATATCCAGATCGCTCACAGGATATCGTTGCAGAAGGATTGGCGAAAGTTGCTGAAACTGCAGCAAGATTCTAATTTTTTAAAAGGAAAACCAGTATGTATTTTTAGCATACTGGTTTTTCTATGCAGATTTTTCTGAAAGTCGATTATAATAAAGGGTAAGCTATAAGCATGAAAGGAAGTGCAGAGGATATGCAAACGTTTAAATCACGTGACGAATTAAAGATAGAAGAAACTTGGAATTTAAAGGATATTTACGAAGATCAGGCTAATTGGGAAAAAGATTATCAAGAAGTCCTGAAGATGACAGAAAAATTAAAAACTTACGATGGCCATATTCAGTCAGCCCAAGATTTATTCGAGTATTTACGGTTAAGTGAGGAAGTTGGCTACATTTATAACAAGCTATATGTATTTGCCATGCTTCAAGCCGATTTGGATACACGGGTCACCTCATCACAAGCATTGCTGGATCGAGCTGGTAAGTTAGGGCAGAAAATAAGTAATGCATCTGCATTCTTCATGCCGTTTCTTCTAAGCCTGGAAGAACAAACATTAAAAGGGTACATAAAAGAAGTCGAGGGTTTGAAATATTTTGAAGAGGATTTATTGGATTCCTTCCGCTATAAAGCCCATGTATTAACGAAAGAACAAGAAGAAGTACTTTCGCAAATAGGCGAAGCCTTTTCAGCTCCACAAAAAACGTTCGGAATGATCAACAATGCGGATATAAAATTTGGGGAAGTTACGAATGAAGACGGCGAGAGGGTAGAGCTGACGCGAGGAATGTATTCCAAATTGATTGAAGATGATGATCGGGATAAAAGAAAAGAGGCTTATTTCGCATATTATCAGCCATATGTACAATTGAAGAATACAATCGCTTCCACACTTGCAACGGCAATCAAAAATAATGTGAATCTTTCAAAGCTGAGAAATTATCCATCTGCCTTGGAAAAATCCTTATTTGGAGATCAAGTTCCAAAAGAGGTTTATGATAATTTGATTATGTCTACTAAGCAAAATATCGGACCCATGCATAAATACATTCATTTAAGAAAAAAATTGCTGGGTGTAGAAGAATTACGTGCTTATGATTTAAGTGTACCATTAGTCGAAGGGGCTAAAGAGGAGATTTCTTACGATGATGGTTTTGCTTTGATGGTGGAGGCACTAAAGCCACTTGGCGAAGAGTATATCACAATCCTTAAAACCTTTAAGGAAAACAGGTATATCGACGTCAGGGAAACACCTGGAAAACGTTCAGGTGCTTACAATTTAGGACTTTATGGTGTTCACCCTTTCATCCTATTAAATCATCGTGATGATTTAGACAGTGTATTTACACTTGCACATGAATCTGGACATGGCATGCACTCATACTATAGCTCAAAATACCAACCGCAAATAAGTGCTGGGTATTCCATTTTTGTCGCTGAGGTTGCTTCCACTGTGAATGAAATCCTTTTGATTCGCCATTTAATTAAGACAACAAAAGACGTACAAAAGAAAAAACATTTACTTAACCATTTCATAGATAGTTTTAAAGGGACATTCTTCACACAAGTGATGTTTGCGGAGTTCGAAAAGATTGTACATGAAAAAGCTGAAAATGAAGAACCTCTAAATGCCGAGGTTTTTAATACAGCCTATGAAACGATATTTCGTGCATATAATGGAGATGAAATAAGTTTCGATGAAGAAGTGAAGTATGGCTGGTCACGCATCCCACACTTTTATCGTCCGTTTTATGTCTACAAATATGCTACTGGTTACGTTTCAGCCATTACGATCGCTGATAAGATCCTTTCTGGGGACAAAAAAACACTTGAAAGTTATTTGACTTTCTTGAAAAGCGGGAGTTCCGATTTCCCATTGGAGCTGCTTAAGAAAACAGGAGTGGATTTAACGAAACCTGAGCCGATCGAAAATGCAATGAAGATTTTCAGTGATCTCGTCGACCAATTCAGTGAGTTGACAGAAGGCTAATCTAAACCATTTTTTCCAAAAGAGCCCATGGTATGATGTTATAAAAAATGCTATAGTTAAAACATTGGCGTATGAAAGGCCCAATCAATAGATTGGGCCTTATTTTATATGCAAAAGAAACAGGTATTTCGCGAAAAAAGTCATGATGACAGCGTTATTTTCAACATCGGAGCCTAGCCAATGGGCCAGTTTCTTCGTACTACAATGGCATATTTTGTGAGGAAAGTGAAAAATGAATTCGACAGTTAATTATATAAAAGAATGGCAGCAGGCACTTCAACTTGAAATCCTGCATTTGAAAAAATATGGCAGCACAAAATACTTGGTTTCGAACGGCCATCTGCTTACAAGCGACGGTTCCTTCAACTATTATTTTGAAACAGGTTCATCGGTAAAAATCCCTGTCGGTTCCCTCGTTCGACTTGAATGGGGAGGGATTAAACAGGATGGAAGGATCCTCTCATCGGAAGGGAAAAGTATAATCATTGTTTTTGATCGCTCGTTAGGCGATATCATCAGTGAAGCCTTTTTATACCATGATCCCTGGGAATTGCTGGAGCAATTGATTATCCGCTTGGATGAAATCAAGAGGAGTAAAAGGAAAAGGCTTCGAATCAAGCGCCTGATGGATCCGTCCATGCCGCAAAAACATCCTTTAACTGAAAAACAAAGCAGTGTGAAAGAATTATATTCCCGCTCGAAGTTCAATCCTGTCACTTTTGTTTGGGGACCGCCTGGAACAGGAAAAACCTATACTTTGGCTCGTACAGTAGCCAATCATTATTTACAAGCTAAAAAAGTTCTGGTTTTGTCCCATAGCAACCAGGCTGTAGATGTTTTGATGGCTGAAATTTCATCATTCATAAAAAAGAAAGATCGTTTCAAAGAAGGCGATGTGCTTCGCTATGGATCTCAAATCGGTGAATCACTAGCTATCCATGATGATATTGTTACGGGGCAATTATTAGGTAAACATGAACCGACATTAATTAAAGAAAAAGAAGAACTTGGCGAAGAAAAACGTCTATTAAAATATGATTTGGCAGGTTCCTTCAGTAAAAGGGATACGGATCAGTTAATTGAGATAGAGAAAAAGCTGGCCAAAGTATTGGAGAAAATCCGCCAAAAAGAGATTCAATTCGTAAAAGAAGCAAAAGTAATCGGGACGACCTTAGCTAAAGCCGCAAATGACGAAACGGTTTATCAAAAGGAGTATGATCTGGTCATCTTGGATGAAGCGAGTATGGCTTACGTTCCTCAGGTGGCTTTTGCTGCAGCGTTAGCCAAGCATATTATCGTTTGTGGTGATTTCAAACAATTGCCGCCCATTGCTTCGGCTCGTGATTCCCTCGTGAAACTTTGGCTGAAGGAAGACATATTTCATCGGGCCGGTGTCGCCCAGTCTGTTGAAGAAGGAGAACTCCATCCCCATCTATTCCTATTAAAGGAACAACGCCGCATGCATCCGGATATTTCAGCATTCACTAATCGTGTCGTCTATAACAATTTTGTTGGCGATCATAAAAGTGTTGCAACTAGCAGGGAGGGCATAATGCTGGCGGAACCGTTTGCCAATAGGGCATCGGCACTTCTTGATACTAGCTTAGCAGGGGAATATTGCATCACTGAACGGACATCCCACTCGAGAATGAATTTATGGCAATTGCTTTTATCTTTTCAGTTGATTCATGAAGCTTATGTGGGCGGTTCAAGGTCAATTGGTTATGTCGCACCATATCGGGCTCAGGCAGAATTGATGGAAAAGCTATTGGATGACTTATATGAAAAAGAACGGCAAACTGCGGATATCATCGCTGCAACTGTTCATCGTTTCCAGGGAAGTGAACGTGAGATGATGATCTTTGACACAGTAGATAGTTATCCGCAAAACAGGGCTGGAATGTTATTGACAGGGAGAGAAAGTGAAAGGCTGATTAACGTGGCAATAACAAGGACTAAAGGTAAGTTCGTACATGTATGTGACACTTCGTTTGTTAACAAACACGTTTATCGCAGTAAAACACTTCGTCAGCTTGTCGATCATCAAATTCAAAATGATCAGATTGTATCAAAGAAAGACATTGGAAAATGGGTTAACCACCAGCACCCGAAATTACGATGGATGCATGCCCGTAAATTGGGGGACTTTCAGGAAGATATTGAAACAACAAAACATGACATGGTTATCGCTGTACCGGATTTGAACAGTTTGTCAGAAGAATGGCAGCAATATTTAATGAAACGGAACCCTGCAGTGAAATTGACGATCATATCAGCAAAAAGAAATCCTGATATCAACTCGGATCATTTTATTTGTTCCCCTATTTCCTTTGCCTTTATCATCTTTGATCATCGAGTTATTTGGCTAGGTTTGCCCGTGGAGTCCAATAATCGGGTTCAGCCCCCATATATAGCGGCTCGTTTGGATTCAAAAATCATGGCAGATGAATTACTATCTCAATTCAAAAAAAGTGAATAGCTTTGGAAAGCCCCTTATAAGGGCTTTTCTTTTTTACATAAATCCCTAAAAGGACCTCGCTAGAATAAATGATGACCATTTGAGCCACTTGCGTCCTTAGTGTATTAAACCAAACACCTCGCTAGAATATAAAATTCACTTATACTCCCTAATTTGGATTCAACTCCTTATATTTTCTGCTAAAGGCTGCAAACTAAACAACAAAGCAAGCGTTTCAGGCGACTTTCGGCTGGTTATGATTTACGATTAAGTTACGAAAGCCAAGAAAGGAGGTAACGAATTGAAATTGAGCATATTGGATCAATCCCCGATTGCATCCGGGCAATCAGCACAAGAAGCTTTGCAGGCTTCACTTCAACTAGCTCAAGAAGGAGATAGGCTGGGTTATAGCAGAATCTGGTTTACTGAACATCATGATTTGCCTGGCTTGGCCTGTTCTGTTCCAGAGGTTTTGATAAGCTATATTGGTTCACAAACAAAAAATATCCGGATTGGATCAGGGGCAGTACTGCTTCCACATTATAAGCCATACCGAATAGCAGAGACATATAATATGCTAGCCACGCTTTTTCCAGGCCGGATTGATATCGGAATGGGACGTGCTCCTGGTGGATCTGCCGAAGCAACGATGGCCTTATCCGATAATTTCCTTCAAAATGTATATAAAATGCCCGAACTTGTTCAAGAATTGTTGAATTTTCTAAGAGATGAATTTCCGAAAGAACATCCGTTTTCAAATGTCTCTGCTGCTCCTATCCCCATGCTATCCCCTGAACCATGGATATTGGGAACAAGCGGGAAAAGTGCAAAACTAGCCGCTGAGAATGGAACTGCATACGCGTTTGGGGAATTCATGAGCGAAAATGATGGCGTGCAAAGTATTAAACAGTATCGTGAGCACTTTCAAACAAAAGGGATACTCAAAGCACCTAAAACGATTATTACGGTATCGGCCATTTGTGCTGAAACGGAAGAATATGCGAAAGAAATCTCCCTCAGCAACACCCTGTGGAAAATTCAAAGTGGACATGGGGAAAGAAAGCAAGTTCCAAGCATAGAAGAAGTAAGGAATCATGAATGGACTGAAAAAGAAAAAACACAGATGGAAACCATGCATAAAAAACTGATTCTTGGTACCCCTTCACAAGTTAAGGATCGCCTATTGACGATTCAGGAGAAATATCAGGCAGATGAAATCATGTTGATAACCATCACTCATAAGTTGGAGGATCGGCTTAATTCGTTTCGATTGATTGCCAGGGAAATTCTTAACAGTTAATCCTTAAGCATTTTATGTGCATTTTTTGTGTATTTTCTATATGATGGCTTTGCGTCCGATTTATCATAATTGAAAGAAAGAAGATGAAGATATGAATGCTGATCAATATGCAAAAAAACTTGGCGACATTTCTTTTTCCGTTCTGGACCTGGCTTCTATTGTTGAAGGTGGCACAGTTTCGGGAGCTTTTAAAAATACAGTAGAATTAGCTAAACATGCAGAGCAATGGAATTACAACCGTTTCTGGGTTGCAGAACATCATAGCATGCCTGGGATTGCAAGCTCTGCAACGTCAGTGCTTATAGGCTATGTTGCAGGCAGGACGGAAAAGATTCGGGTAGGTTCTGGAGGCATAATGCTACCGAATCATGCACCGCTGGTTATCGCAGAGCAATTTGGAACATTGGAAGCAATGTATCCTGGTAGAATAGATTTAGGACTGGGGCGTGCTCCGGGAAGCGACCAATATACAGCCATGGCACTTCGGGGTGATGTACGTAATAACGGTCAGGATTTCCCTGAACAATTGGCGCAGCTCCGTAGCTATTTAGATGCGGATTCTAAACATAATCGTGTTCGTGCCATTCCTGGAGAAGGGCAGGACATCCCGATTTGGCTGCTTGGTTCAAGTGGGTTCAGTGCAGCATTATCAGCACAGCTGGGATTGCCATTTTCATTTGCAAGCCATTTTTCCCCTGAAAATACTCAACCGGCTTTAGCCCGCTACCGCAATAATTTCCAACCATCCGACGTTCTAGATAAACCTTATGTCATGGTTGGTATCAATGTTTTTGCAGCCGATACTACGGAAGAAGCGCAAAGGAATGCTACATCTTATCAACAGCAGTTTTTGAATTTGATACGGAACACACCCGGTCAACTAGCTCCTCCAGTTGATACGATGGATGGCCTTTGGACAGAATATGAAAAAGCCATTGTCATGAAGCAGCTGAACGCTTCCATTATAGGTAATCCAAAAGAGGTAAAAGAGCAGTTGCAGGGATTTTTAAATGAAACACAGGCGGATGAAATGATTATAAACTCTGCCATTTATGATCAGGATGCACGCCTTCGTTCTTATGAAATCATTGCAGAGGTTACTGGAATGAAATAATTGTTAAAGAATGAGCTTGCAGATCCCGTGTCTGCAAGCTTTTTTATAAAAATACATACCGATTGGCTTCATAAACAAAGTTAGGAGAGAGTAATGAAACGAGAAGATCCTTTATCCTTAATATTTCACTTCACAGATAAACAAGGTGACAGCAGGCCACTATATTTTGCGAATCCGAAAAAAGTGATCACCGCCCATTCAATTGAGGATGTCATTCCCCAATTCCAAAAAGTCCAGGAAGCGATCGAACAGGGGAATTATGCAGCGGGATATGTTTCCTATGAAGCGGCACCTGCTTTTGAACAATCCTTTAAAGTAAAAGATGGAGCCAAAATGCCATTATTATGGTTCGGGATTTTTGATAAACCGGAAGCGGAAATACCTGAAAAAGTGACCGGGGCTTTTCATTTAGCTGAATGGCAATCAGAAACGGATTCAAATGCCTATCGTTCTGGATTTCAAAGAATAAAATCAGAAATCAAGAAAGGCAACACATACCAAGTCAATTATACGATGCGTTTGCAATCTCAGTTCGAAGGAGATGACTTCGCTTTTTTTGAACGTTTGAAGAGAGCCCAACGCTCGAACTATAGTGCATATTTGAACGTGGGTTCACATCGAATCCTATCGGCTTCACCCGAGTTGTTTTTTCGTTGGGAAGATGGTCAGCTGATTACTCGGCCCATGAAGGGAACGGTAAAGCGGGGAACGACACTAAAAGGGGATCAGCTCAATGCTGAATGGTTGGCAGCCTCGGAAAAGAATCAAGCTGAAAACTACATGATTGTGGACCTGCTAAGAAATGATTTGGGAATGATTGCGGAACCAGGAAGTGTCGAAGTTCCACAACTTAAGGCAATTGAAAAATATCCGACCGTTTGGCAAATGACATCCACGATTACAGCCGATACGAATCCAGGAACAACAATCATTGATATATTCAAGGCCCTTTTTCCTTGTGGATCGATAACAGGGGCACCTAAAATTAAAACGATGGAAATCATCGCTGATATCGAGAATTCACCGCGTGAAGTTTATTGCGGTGCAATCGGGTTTATCACTCCTGAATCCGAAGCCGTTTTTAATGTGCCGATTCGTACGGTCGTGATTGATAAGGAAACAGGGAAAGCCGAGTATGGGGTTGGCGGGGGGATCACTTGGGATTCCGAGTTATCGGAAGAATATGACGAAGCCTTTTTAAAAGCCAAATTATTAACGGTTGAACGGCCTGCTTACAAACTATTGGAATCGATAAAGCTCAGCGATGGCGAATATTATTTGTTGAATGATCATATCGACAGGATGAAACAATCCGCTGAGTACTTCGATTATCGATTCTCTGAATTGTATCTTAGAGATCGACTCCAAAAGTATGCGGAAATAAACAATGGGACGTTGCAAAAAGTAAGGGTACTACTACATGAAAATGGTGAAATTGAAGTCTTGGGACAAGCAATCAAGCCCCTTGATCCAGAATTCAAGGCTATACTAGCTGAAGCTCCAATATCAAGGGCAAATCCATTTCTATTTCATAAGACCACCAATCGTGATGTCTATGAAGGCTTTCAAATGAATAATCCCGACTTCCAGGATGTTCTGCTTTGGAATGAAGAAGGATACATTACGGAATTCACGAACGGAAATGTAGTGGTAAAGATAAATGGTGACCTCTATACCCCTCCGGTGGAATCAGGTTTGCTTGCAGGAACATTTCGTCAAGAATTGATCAGGAAGAAGGAAATCAAGGTAAAAAACATTTCAAAGGCTGACCTCAATAACGCTGAGGAAATTTGGTTCATTAATAGTGTGCGAGGGAAATTAAAAGTGAATTTAACTTTCTAAGCTGATAATTCGTAAAAAAGTGAAAAGTGTAATCTTTATTACCGTTTGTTGAGTTATAGTAGATGATGAATACTACATTTGGGGGAGGGACTGCTGAGGAGATGCATAAAATCGCAGGATTATCGATTAACGAATGGAAAGCGAAAGATCCTATACTTAATAATGTGATAAAGATGAATGAAGTCTTCTGGAAGAATCCAGATTACGGTAGCAAACAAGAAAATCCAATCGTCCAAGCTGAACAAGTTAAATCGGCTGAAGAAAGATTAAATAGTTTTGCTGATTATATAATTAAAGCATTTCCAGAAACTGAACCAATGGAGGGGATCATTGAATCACCTCTAGTAGAGATTCCTTTCATGCAAAAAAACTTGGAAAAATCCTATGGGACTAAAATTGCGGGAAAACTTTTGCTGAAATGTGACAGTCATTTACCTATATCAGGTTCAATCAAGGCACGCGGAGGTATTTATGAGGTCTTAAAACGTGCTGAGGAAATAGCAATGAAGCATGGCGGTTTAAAGCGGACTGATAATTATGGAATACTTGCGAGTGATGAATATAAGGAGCTTTTTTCAAAATATTCGATTGCTGTCGGTTCAACCGGCAATTTAGGAATGAGTATTGGGATAATAAGCGCGAAGCTGGGATTTAAAGTAACGGTCCATATGTCTGCAGATGCCAAACAGTGGAAAAAGGATAAATTAACAAGTCTAGGTGTCATTGTAAAGGAATATGAAGATGATTATAGTAAAGCTGTAGAAGAAGGCCGTAAAGAAGCATCACTTAATCCCGATTGCCACTTTATTGATGATGAAAATTCCATGGATCTGCTGCTAGGTTATGCGACAGCTGCAACGCGACTGAAGAAACAATTGAAAGATATGTCCATTGCCGTAGATGAAGATCATCCTTTGTTTGTGTACTTACCATGCGGTGTCGGCGGCGGGCCAGGCGGCATAACATATGGGCTCAAGTTAGCCTTTGAAGATGATGTACATTGTTTTTTTGCAGAGCCGACACATTCACCATGCATGACGCTCGGATTGATGACAGGACTTCATGACAAAGTTTCGGTTCAGGACTTTGGCATCGATAATAAGACGGAAGCGGATGGTCTTGCAGTAGGAAGGCCTTCAGCATTGGTTTCCAGTATAATGACGACCATGTTAAGCGGGAGCTATACCATAGAGGATAGAAGGTTATTCGAACTGCTCAAGGAAATGGCAGAGACGGAAGGCCATTATTTAGAGCCATCTGCCCTAGCAGGAGCATTTGGTCCGATACAACTTTTTTCAGCTAAAGAAGGAAGGGAATATCTTATGGATCAAAAACTGCTGGATAAAATGAACCAGTCGACGCATGTCATCTGGGCTACCGGCGGGAGCATGGTACCAAAAGATATGATGGAACTGTATTTATCTAAAAGTTAAAAAAATCCACAAGAGTGAAATTTTCAGAATACAGGCAAACTCGTAGAAAAATGAGTTTGCCTGCATTATTTTTATTTGAAAAACCTCTCAGTTGTTTTCAGCGAAGCCGTTTTTCGTCCAAACCGCACTTTATTTGACCGACAACGAATTATTCGAACCCCGGAGCATAAATTTTGCGGTCCGGATGATGATTCCGTTCCCTTAAGGTCGGCGTCCTGCCAAATACTCCTCACCGCAAGCTTCAAGCAGTGGCTGGGCTCCAGACATTCAATCCGAATTTCATCACAAAGAAAAGTCTTGTATTAAAATCAGGGTAATCATCCCGATACAATCGTGAGAGGGAATCAGGATGAGACCATTCCGAACCTCTTTTGACATTTTCATTGAAATATCTCCTAAAGTTAAAAAAATGGAGCTCTATGAGCCACTATGTTAAGCCACTTTTGGACCTAGCCATGTCCAATTGGCCATATTCTTAAAATTTATGGCAGAGAAAGTAAGCATCGCTTGCATCGGCTCTTTTTAAGTCCCATTAAAGCAGTCTTACGCATATCCTGCTTCTTTTGCATCTACGAATACACACTCAATCGTTTTTTTATGTTTCGCATATAGGTTTTAAAAATGACGCAGATGATCTGAATCTTCCACGATATGCTTGTCAGAAATGCCGTGCCACTACTAAAAGCGCGTAGGGGAGACGACCCCTCAGGCGAAAAGCGGAGGGCCGACCGCCGGCGGAAAGCAAGCGCCTGAAGTGGAAATCGACGTTCAATATGTAAAAGCTAAAAAAACTGTAGACAAACTCGAGCGAAAGTTTGTCTACAGTTCGTGAAGTTCACGACAGTGAACTTCTTTATATTTATAACCCCCATGAGTTCAATAAAAGGTGAATGGCTTTTTCCAATTCGGATTCAGGAATCCCTGCAAAGCCCAATATAATTTTTGGAGGATGTTCGTCAATTTTCTCGATTGAATATGTTGATAATCCATAAATTTTAATTTGGTCTTCGTTTGCCTTTTGAATAAGTGTCTGTTCATCCATGCCGTTCTTGACGATGAGGACGATATGCAATCCTGACCGCTCTCCAATGATTTTTATTTGTTGATGGGGTTTAAATAGATCAATCACTTTATCCAGCTTCCGACGGTACACTTTCCTCATCCGATTTAAATGCTTTTCAAAATCCCCTTTCTTCATGAACTGTGTCAACACGTGCTGATCAATCCGTGAAACGGTTGAATGGTAAAAAGACAATTCCTGTTGATGCATTTGTAACAATGGAGCGGGAAGAACCATATAACTGATCCGAATTGATGGCATCAATGATTTTGAAAATGACCCTAAATAAATCACCTTATCACCAGCATCCATACTTTGTAAGGAAGGAATTGTTTTTCCACTATAACGAAATTCACTATCATAATCGTCTTCGATAATATAGCGGTTTGCTGCCCCTTGAGCCCAGTTCAACAATCGGGTCCGTCTGTTAACGGATAGGATTGTCCCATTGGGGAAGTGATGTGAGGGAGTGACATACACAACGTCGATGTTTGAATCTTCAATTTGGTTCACCTTTACGCCTTCTTCATCAATTTGCAGTGGATGGACTTCATTTGGGTAGCTGCGTAAAATCCGATGAATCAAGTGATACCCGGGATCTTCAACACCATAGATGGCATTTTTATCGAATAGAAGGACTAGCTGCTGTAATAAAATTTCCATTCCTGCACCAATGATGATCTGTTCTGGGACACATTGAACACCACGTGCATGATACAAATAATGGGCAATTTCACATCGTAATTCATATTCCCCTTGAGAATCCCCAAGTAAAAGAAGATCTTGATGTGATTCATCGATTTTGCTTTTCATGTATTTTCTCCATTTTTCAAATGGGAAATGTTCCGTGTCAATTTGGCTGGGATGAAAATGATATAGCAATTCCCCTTGTTTATGATTGATTTGTTCCACTGATACTTGGTTAGTTTGTGTATACTCTAAATCCTCGAAAGTTTGAATATAGTACCCTTTTCTTGGTATGACTTCTACGTATCCTTCAGCAGTCAATTGTTCATATGCAGTCTCCACGGTATTTTGACTTATTTGAAGGAACTCTGCCAATTTCCGCTTGGAAGGCAGTTTTGTGCCGTAAAGAAGACGGCCTTCAATGATTTCTTTTTTAATATATGAATATAATTGTTCGTACAAAGGTACTTCACTTAACCGATTTAAATCGCAAGAAAGCATATTCATTTTGTTGCCACCTTTTTGATAAATTTTTACTGACCTCATTAAACTTATTAAAACTGACACTTTCAATGTGGTCAACTCTTTTTTATACTAAGCCTAACAAATCTAAAAAATGAAAATATTAGGGGGAAGAAAAAAATGGAAAAATTATTAGGAACTGACACAGTAAAAAGAGGAATGGCACAAATGCAAAAGGGTGGCGTAATCATGGACGTCATTAACGCAGAACAAGCAAAAATCGCAGAAGCATCTGGTGCGGTAGCTGTCATGGCATTGGAAAGGGTTCCTTCCGACATCCGTGCGGCTGGCGGAGTAGCAAGAATGGCAGATCCGAGAATTATCGAGGAAGTAATGAATGCAGTCTCAATCCCGGTCATGGCTAAAGCAAGGATTGGCCATATCGTTGAATCAAGGGTCCTGGAATCCATGGGAGTGGATTATATTGATGAAAGTGAAGTGCTGACTCCTGCGGATGAAGAATACCATATTCTAAAAAGTGATTTCACAGTACCTTTCGTTTGTGGCTGCCGTGATTTAGGCGAAGCTGCGCGCCGTATTGGTGAAGGAGCATCCATGCTTCGTACAAAAGGAGAACCAGGAACAGGTAATATTGTGGAAGCAGTGCGCCATATGAGAAAGGTACAGTCACAGATTCGCAAAGTGAGCATCATGAGTGATGATGAATTAATGACAGAGGCAAAAAATCTTGGAGCCCCTTTTGAAATTTTAAGAGAAATCAAACGCACAGGTAAATTGCCTGTAGTTAACTTTGCAGCGGGCGGAATTGCCACTCCAGCAGATGCTGCATTGATGATGGAATTGGGAGCAGATGGCGTTTTCGTTGGGTCTGGTATTTTTAAATCTGAAACTCCAGAAAAATTCGCATCCGCAATCGTTCAAGCGACTACATATTTCACCGATTATGAATTGATTGGCAAGTTGTCAAAAGAATTGGGCAGTGCAATGAAGGGCATTGATATTTCCAAACTAGCTCCGGCAGAACGGATGCAGGAACGTGGATGGTAATATGATAACGATTGGTGTTTTGGGATTACAGGGAGCGGTTGAAGAACACTTGAACCAAATCAAAGCTGCCGGCGAACAAGCGATTATAGTAAAAAAACCGGAACAGTTGCGGGAAATCGATGGCTTGATCATTCCAGGCGGAGAAAGCACGACGATGAGGAAGCTAATGGATCGTTATGGATTTATGGAACCGATCAAAACTTTCTTCGAAGATAAAAAACCAATTTTCGGTACATGTGCTGGGATGGTATTGGCGGCAAATGAATTGACTGGCGATGAGGTGGCCTATCTCGGACTAATGGACATTTCTGTGAAAAGGAACGGATTTGGACGTCAACGGGAAAGTTTCGAGGCTGACCTATCCATCAAAGGAATGGAAGCCCCATATAAGGCAGTATTCATCCGGGCGCCATTTGCTGATGAAGTTGGAGAAGGTGTAGAAGTATTGGCTGTTTATGAAGAGAATGTAGTGGCTGCGAGACAAGACCATGTCCTCGTAAGTGCATTTCATCCAGAATTGACAGGTGATGATCGCTTCCTTCAACTTTTCATTGAAATGGTGAAGACATCCGTAAGTAAGGCCGAATTGAAAACCTGCTAAACAAATGAAGCTGTCCTATTAATAGGACAGCTTTACTTTTGAAAGCTCAAAACTCTATAAAAATACATATTGCTTGAATTTACTATTCTTTACTTTTATAATAAAAAGTAAGTATTTACTTACTTACTTGGAAGGGGAATGTATATGACAGCAAGAGTTGCAGTTATCACAGGGGGAGCAAGCGGTATAGGCCGAGCCACATGCCTGAAATTCGCAGCAAAAGGGGACAAGGTCGTTGTTGCGGATTTTAATGAAGAAATGGGTCGGGAAACCGTTGATCAGATAACAGCTAATGGTGGAGTGGCCATTTATGTTAAAACGGATGTTTCTAAGCAGGAAGATGTTGAATCGTTAATCAATAAAGCAGTGGAAACATACGGAAGGCTCGATATCATGTTTAATAATGCCGGCATTGGTGCGGGCGGTATGATCCTAGACCAAGATATGGAAGGTTACTACAAAACGATTGGGGTGAACCAGCACGGAGTGGCCTTTGGAATCATGGCAGCAGGACGGAAAATGAAGGAACTGGGTAACAAGGGAGTCATCATAAATACCGCTTCCGTGTTTGGCTACTTAGCTTCCCATGGGACTTTTGCCTATCAGGCGACTAAAGGCGCTGTAAGAATGATGACACAGACAGCAGCTTTGGAATTGGGTGCTCATGGGATACGCGTTGTGGGCATTGCGCCGGGCGGGGTCGACACTCCTATCATACAAGGTTATAAAGACATGGGAATCATCGATAAATTGAATGCAAGTCAAATGCGCGGTGAATTGATTAAGCCAGAAGCCATTGCAAATACCGTCTATCTATTATCGTTAGAGGAAGCGGATGCGATCAATGGAAGTGTAGTCATGGTCGATGATGGCTATGCATCTTTTAAGTGATTTTAAGAAAACATCGTCCCAACCAGATGATGTTTTCTATTTATGATATATGGGAATATTGAATTCTAATAGATCAAAGGTAATATTGACCGATTGATACCAGCGATATATCATGGGAAATAGATGGGTGAAACCGGTCTTATCTTTATAAAAGAAGGTTGATATTTTTGAAAAAAGGGCAGCAAACCAAAGAACGAATCATAAATGTAGCCCGGACTCTTTTTGCCACTAAAGGTTTTGACATGACAAGAACGAATGAAATTGCCTCTGCATGCAATGTTTCCGAAGCTACAATTTACAAATACTTTGACAGCAAAAAAGATTTGCTTTTGGCTACAATTACCCCTAATGAAAAAGAGGAATCTGAAGATGGGACTAGCCATCTATCCACGGATGATCTAGTGGAGAATCATGTTACTACCATGATAAAAAAAATTCTTGAAAATAAAGAACAGTTTTCGATATTATTTAGGGAAACACAATTCGATCAAGATATTTCAAAGCAATATGTAGATCAGATTTTCAAGCCAAATGCCAGGCATATTGAAATACAGAAGAGAATAGATAGCGGAGAGATACAATATATCTCTGATATTATTTTATTTAATGTAGGGATCATTTCTTTCACATTGGCTTTATCTACACATTATGAGATCCATCAACAAAAAAAGGAGCCATATTTTACTTCTGAACGAATTAAGAGCATTGCTCAACTTTTGGTATATGGTATTCATGGGAAACAAAATCATACATAATGAAACGGTCATATTTAAGGGCATGAGCATCAAGCCGTAAATATGACCGTTTCTTTTTTCATTCAGAGTAGATGTCCAGAGTGTAAGATTTGACTTATATTTTTCAGACAATTACGATAAATGTATACTTCACGAAATGCTTTAAGAAAATTATATCTGGAAATCTTGTAACATTGGAGGGTATCAAATGAGCGATATCGTAATTTTATCAGGAAGTCCGGCTATTCCATCAAGAACGGACATTTCACTAAAACATATTCAATCATTAGTCGAAAATGCAGGATTTACTACAGCTTATTTCTCGATTACGGATTTCTCAGCAGATGATTTATTCCAAGGGAAATATAATAGCGAGGATATCTCAAAGCTTTCAGAGAGAATTCAAGCAGCCAGAGGAGTCATTATAGGTTCACCGGTTTATAAGGCTTCTTATACAGGTGTATTGAAAGCATTGATTGATTTGCTGCCAGAAGGTGCTTTTAAGGGTAAGCCGGTGCTGCCAATCATGATTGGTGGAAGTAACAGGCATCTATTGGCGATTGACTATGCGCTTAAACCATTAATTTCAATATTAAAAGGCGAGCCGCTGCAGGGGATTTATTTTGTTGATAAAGAAATAGATAAACAGAATTCAGAAAATCCGATCAATGATTTGCATTTAATTGATCGCGTCCAGAGTCAGGTTCAAGAATTTGTAGAAGCGATACAGTTAAGAAATTAATGACTTCAATAAATTAATTCCTTTTATAAAAAGACTGGAACCTTAGAAATTTTTTTAGAATAACACGCGTCAATAATAGGCCTATTAATGAAAATAGACTCATTTTTTTGGAGACTTTATCTAAAAAAACGAGTCTATTTTCGTATTTATATGAACAAAAAATCATAAATTGAATAGTGTGTATAAAAATAACAGTTCATCCATAATATTAAACCAAGTTATTTTATAAGAAAACTCCATTGACAAGGATTAAATATATGTTAATATTTAAAATAATAAAACTTATCCAGAGCGACGGAGGGAATTGGCCCTTTGAAGTCCGGCAACCTGCATGATGGATGCAAGGTGCTAACTCCAACAAAATGTTGATCATTTTGGAAGATAAGGTAAAGATATTTACCTTGCGATCTTTCCATCATGGAAAGATTTTTGTTTTTTGTGAAAATTTTAGGCAGACCATAACAATGTAAGGTTGTATGGAATTATATAAATCAAAAAAATTTAAAATAAAATATTCGCGGGTTTTCTTAAAGGAGGAACTGGTTTGAATAAAGAGAATCAGCTTGAAGAAATTTTTGAACGACTTCAAGAAATGCTTAATTCAATGAAATATGGATCCATTACACTTATTGTCCAGGATGGTAAAATCATTCAAATGGAGAGAAATGAAAAACTAAGAATTAAATAAGGTATCTGCTGACTAGAAAAACTAGAGGCGGGTTTAACTGATATAAAGAGAGTATTGGTTAGATTCGTCTCTTTTTCCTAGATTCAAATAACCCGGGGAAGATTACAACGGGAATTGATCAACAGTTACTCTAACCTGATACAGCAAGTTTTTAGAGGGGGCTACAAAGTTGGCTGCATTAATAAACTATGAAAATTTCAATACAGGGGACTTCCCTGTATTTCCTGAAGACACTGAGACAAAAGGTGCTTTGGAAGTTCTGCAATGGGCGAATGACCATTATGGAGACAAACTGATTTATGCTTGCAGTTTTGGTATTGAAGGCATCGTGCTTACGGATTTATTGGCGAAGGTCAATCCTTCGGCAAAAATAGTTTTCCTTGATACAGATGTTCATTTTGAGGAAACTTACCAATTGATCGAGGAAGTGAAGAAGCGATATCCGAAGCTTTTGATCGAAATGAAGAAACCTGACTTGACGCTTGAGGAACAAGCGGCGGAATATGGCGATGAATTATGGCTTAGTGATTCCAATAAGTGCTGTAACATCCGTAAAATCGTTCCGCTTACAGATGTGCTTTCATCGGCAACAGCCTGGCTTTCGGGACTGCGGAGGGAGCAATCCGAAACAAGGGCTAAGACCGAGTATATCAATAAGGATAATAAGTTCAAATCAGTTAAAATATGCCCGCTCATACATTGGACATGGAAAGATGTTTGGCGTTATGCCCACAAAAATGGACTTCCATATAATGTCCTGCATGATAATGGATATCCGAGCATTGGATGTAAAACGTGTACTGCACCTGCCTTCAATGCAGATGATTTACGCTCAGGCCGTTGGCAAGGGGCTCAAAAAACGGAATGCGGATTGCATTTATCTTAAATAAATAGAAATTATAGGCTTAAATAAATAGAAACCATAGGGGGAAATTAGCATGACAATCAGTTTACCGCACGGAGGAACATTAATCGATCTTTGGGAACCAAAATATGATCTTAGTAAAATAACGAAGTCAATCGAAATCGATGAAATTGCTTTAAGCGATCTTGAATTGATAGGGACTGGTGCCTACAGCCCGATTAAAGGATTTTTTACAAAAAGTGATTATGAGACAGTGGTAAAGGATATGAGGCTTAGCAGCGGACATGTATGGAGCATCCCGATTACGCTGCCTTTGACCGAAGAAACTGCAGGAAACCTTACTATAGGTGAAGAAGTAACATTAACCCATGATGGTGAAACATACGGGGTTCTCTCCGTTTCTGATATTTACACTCCAGATAAGCAATTGGAAGCGACATTGGTATATCAAACAGATGATGAGAAGCATCCTGGAGTGAAAAATTTATATAACCGCGGGGATGTATATGTCGGCGGGGAAATAAAGTTGATCAAGAGAATAGAGCGTCCGCTATTTCAAGCTCATTATTTGGACCCAGTCGAGACAAGGAAGGCTTTCGCTGAAAAAGGATGGGAAACGGTTGTCGGTTTCCAAACGCGGAACCCTGTTCACCGTGCACATGAATATATTCAAAAGACAGCATTGGAAATCGTCGACGGCTTATTCTTAAATCCTCTCGTCGGTGCCACTAAATCAGATGACATTCCGGCAGATGTAAGAATGGAAAGCTATAAAGTGCTGCTTGACAAATATTATCCTAAGCATCGCGTCTCCCTTGCAGTTTTCCCTGCTGCCATGCGTTATGCAGGACCTAGAGAAGCCATTTTCCATGCGATGGTCCGTAAAAATTATGGTTGCACCCATTTTATCGTCGGACGTGATCATGCGGGTGTGGGCGATTATTATGGCACATACGATGCTCAAAAAATCTTCGGGAACTTTAACGCAGATGAGTTAGGAATTACGCTATTATTCTTTGAACATAGTTTTTACTGTAAAGCATGTGGCAATATGGCTTCCGCTAAAACTTGTCCGCATGGCAAGGAAGACCATGTCATACTGTCTGGAACGAAGGTAAGGGAAATGTTGCGTAATGGAGAAATTCCTCCAGCTACCTTTAGCCGTAAGGAAGTCATCGAGGTATTGATAGAAGGTCTAAAAAAAAATGAAGTTTATAACTGATTGGACATAAATGGAAGGGCCACATGAAGAGGGGGATTATCAAATGAGTAAAAGTACGAATGTCACATGGCATGAGACGTCATTGACCAAGGAGCACCGACGGAAGCAGAACGGGCATGAAAGCACGGTTCTATGGTTTACAGGACTATCGGGTTCCGGAAAATCAACGATTGCAAACGCGGTCGCTAAAGAGTTATACAATCGGAATATTCGAAGTTATGTTTTGGATGGTGATAATATCCGCCATGGCTTAAATAAAGATTTAGGTTTTTCTGAAGAAGATAGAACCGAGAATATTAGGCGGATCGGTGAGGTTTCCAAGTTATTCGTGGATAGTGGGCAGTTCGTATTGACCGCTTTCATATCACCTTTCAGGGCAGATCGGCAGATTGTACGTGATTTACTCGAAGAAGGGGAGTTTATTGAAGTATACATAAAGTGTCCGATCGAAGAGTGCGAAGTGCGTGATCCAAAAGGGCTTTATGACAAGGCCCGTAAAGGCATCATTAAAGATTTTACCGGAATCGACTCTCCATACGAAGAACCTGAACAACCGGAAATCATTTTAGAATCCGACCAATACAGCATTGAAGAGTGCGTTGAACAGGTAATCGGTTATTTAACAGCAAAGAAAGCGATTTAATCAAGGAGGAAATGTAATGGTTTACGAGAAATTTTGGTCGGAAAATCCACTAATCGCTAAAAATAAAACGGAAATCTGGAAATTGGAAAAAGACGGCTTGAAGATATTTGATGATATTCCACATTACGCAGCAAATGGGTTTGATTCCATCCCTAAAGAGAAATGGGATATGTTCAAGTGGGCAGGTTTATATCTGCAACGGCCAAAAGAAGCTGGTTATTGGATGATGCGAGTCGTTATTCCCGGAGGTATCCTGACTTATGATCAACAAATAACTCTAGCTAACATCGCTAAAGATTACGGGAGGGACGTATATGACATTACAACCCGTCAAGCCATTCAATTCCATTGGCTGACCATCGAACAGGTCCCGGATATATTGAATCGTTTAGAAAAGGTTGGAATGACTACGGCTGGAGCTTGTGGTGATATAACCCGTAATATCATCGGTAATGCATTGGCAGGCATCGATCCTGATGAACTTTTTGATACACGCGAGGTACTTTATGATGTATTTGAGTATTTCCGCCTTAACGAAGACTATTCGAACCTTCCGAGGAAATATAAAATGTCCATAAGTGCCAATATCCATAATGCTTCAAATGCTGAAATCAACTGTGTTTCATTCAATCCAGCAACTAAAGTAATTGATGGAGTAACGGAAGTCGGTTTTCACGTAAAAGTAGGGGGTGGGCTTTCCTCCGTTCCGATGCTGGCAGAAGAACTTGACTTATTCATTTTACCTGAAAAAACTGTGGAAGTGGCTGCCGCCATCACGACGATATTCCGTGACTTTGGGTACCGTGAAAAGCGTCATCGCTCACGTTTAAAATTCCTTGTCGCTGACTGGGGTCCTGAACAATTCAAGGAAAAATTGCTGGAATACACCGGTCCGCTTCCTGAAAAGGGAGAAAGTGCGGTGAAGGGATGGAATGCAGGGTATTTCTACGGCATCCATAAACAAAAGCAAGATGGTTTGAACTATGTTGGCGTCAATATACCAGTTGGTCGTCTAAACCCAGACGAAGTGATCGAGTTTGCCGAACTTGCAAAAAAATATGGAAATGGTGAAATCCGCAACTGTAATTCTCAAAATCTAATCATTCCTAATGTGCCGGATGCAAAACTTGAGGAATTAAAGCAGGAATCCATCTTCGAAAGATTTCCATATCAACCAAAGAAATTCATTGGGTACTCCGTTTCGTGTACAGGCATCGAGTATTGCAACCTGGCTCTAGTTGAAACGAAAAACCGAATGAGGACCATTTCTGAATCACTGGACAAGGAAATAGATCTCGATGTGCCTGTAAGGATGCATATGGTCGGCTGTCCGAATAATTGCGGTCAAAGAGCCATCGCCGAAATAGGGCTGCAAGGCATAAAAATGAAAAACCAGGATAAAAAGATGGTCGAGGCTTTTGAGATATACGTTGGAGGAACGCTGAATGAGGGCGGGAAGTTCAATGAAAAGCTTAAAGGAAAAGTGGAAGCTGAAAAGCTCCATCATGTTCTGAAAGAAATGATCCTATTTTTCAAAGAAACTAAACTTCTTTCCGAAACCTTTCTCGATTTTGTGGAAAGGGTAGGGGTAGACGAATTACAAAGTAAACTTGATGATATATTAGCGGAAGTGGCCGTTTAATTGGGGAAGGTAAGCATTCCATGAATCTATACCGTTTTGAAGTCACTATCAAGGAAAGACCAATTCATGTCATCATTGTTGCCGATTCAGATGAAAAGGCGTTTGATCTTGTTGATATCGAGCTGGAAAAGCATTATTTGAAAATGCCTGAAGTGGTTGACATCTCATTATATGAAAAAAGGAAAATTAAAAATGGAGCAGGTTTCGTTTTATCGGAATTCGAAACAATTCTCTAAGGGAAGGCAGGATGCAAAAATGGGGAAAGTATATCTAGTAGGAGCCGGTCCCGGAGATCCAGATTTAATTACATTAAAAGGATTAAAATGCATCCAAGAAGCTGATGTCATTTTATATGATCGACTTGTCAATAAAGAACTTTTGAATCATGCAAAAGACGGTGTCGAGCTGATTAATTGCGGTAAACTGCCGGATTATCATTTGTTGCAGCAGGATACAATCAATCGGTTCCTCGTTAAATATGCAAAAAAGGGAAAAATAGTCACCCGTTTGAAAGGCGGCGATCCATTCGTCTTTGGGAGAGGCGGTGAGGAAGCGGAAGCCCTTGCCAAAAGTGGCGTGAGCTTTGAAATCGTACCAGGAATTACAGCTGGAATCGCTGCTACAGCCTATGCAGGAATTCCCGTTACACATAGGGACCATGCTTCATCATTTGCAATTGTTACCGGTCATCGGAAAAAAGATGAAGAGGATAATATCAAGTGGGAATCCCTTGCAAAAGGAATCGATACATTAGCCATTTATATGGGTGTTAAAAACCTGCCATATATTCAAGGAAAACTTTTGGAACATGGAAAAAGCCCAGAGACTCCGGTAGCCCTTATTCATTGGGGTACATTAACAACGCAAAAAACAGCTGTCAGTACGTTGGCTAAAGTAGTGGAAACCGCCAATAACGAACAAATTTCGAATCCTTGCATGATCGTCGTGGGGGATGTCGTTAATTTACGGGAAAAAATCAAATGGTTTGAAGGAAAACAAACCGAAAATTTGTTGGCGAATGAGGCCTTTTAATGGAAGCCATTTTATATATTTGCCATGGCAGCCGTGTTAAAGAAGCTTCAGCCCAAGCCATTGATTTTATTAAAGTTTGTATGCAAGCACAGCCATATTCCATTCAAGAGTATTGCTTCTTGGAATTGGAAACTCCTACGATTGAAGATGCCTACGAACGATGCGTCCAAAAAGGTGCGACGAGCATATTGGCCATTCCAGTTCTATTGCTGACAGCTGTACATGCAAAACATGATATTCCAGTCATATTGAATAAAATGAAAGAACGGTACCCCGCTGTTGGCTTGAAATACGGAAGGCCGATTGGTGTCAGCGAGAAAATGGTTGACATTTTAGTGGAACGGTTGGAGGAAACAAATGTAAGTGTTACAGAGGATTCCTTGGTATTATTGGTTGGAAGGGGCAGCAGTGACCCCGACGTGAAAAGGGATTTATCTCGATTGGCCGTTTTGCTAAGGAACAGGTTTCCAAAAATCCGGGTGCAAGAGTGTTATTTGACAGCTGCCACACCAAGCTTTGGAGAAGCGTTGGAATTTGCGGTGGAATCTCGATCAAACCAAGTATTTATCATTCCTTACTTATTGTTTACAGGTCTCTTAATGCAGTCGATTGAAAATAGTATAAAAAAGATCCAAAAAAAGGGGAAGCAAAGAATCATACTTTGCCGATATTTAGGTTATCACCCAAAGATTGAACAAGCAATATCAGAACGAATTCATGAAGTGAGTGGGGAGGGAGCCTATGTATCCAATTACGCTTAATATCGAGAACAGAAAGTGTGTCATCATCGGCGGCGGTAAAATAGCTTACTTTAAAGCGGGCCCCTTATTGGAAGCTGGTGCTGAAGTTACCGTCGTAAGCCCCGAAATATGCACAGGTTTTCAAGTGTTGGAGAAAGAAGGTAAGATTCGGGTTTTACTTAAAGAAGTGGAAGAAACTGACTATAATGATGCATTTTTAATCATTGTTGCTACCAATTCTACTAAAGTAAATGAACGAGTTTACGAGAATGCATCCGAAAGTCAGTTGGTTAACGTAATCAGCAATCATGAGTTGGGAAATTTTCATATACCGGCCACATTGAATAGAGGCATGCTTTCCATAAGTGTTTCTACCAATGGAGCAAGTCCAACGCTCGCAAAAAAAATACGGAATGACCTAGGTAAAGTATATGATGAATCATATGAAGAATATCTTGAATTCCTTTTTGAAGCAAGAATGATTATAAAGAATGGGTCATTTTCAAAAGAAGAAAAATCTAAATTATTGAAAGATTCAATAGAGGATATTTATAAATATTCCTTAAAAGAAAGATATCGTTTTTTAGCTAGGCTTTTACCAGTAGAAGCTGAAGAAAATATATCATTGGGCTGATCAGAAAAACTGAAGGCACCTAACCAACATGTCATTTCATTTTGGTTAGGTGCCTCTTTGTGCCTTAAAGGAAATCTAAATGATGTATACAGGCAAACGGTACCATCGGGTCGATGATATAGGTTCTATTTTAGTGAAAAAAGGGGAATGTCATGAAAAAGTTAATCGTTTTGGCCTTTATCGGGTTTTTAGCCCAATTAATCGATGGTTCGCTTGGAATGGGGTATGGAGTGAGTTCCACTTCCTTATTGTTGACATTCGGGATTGCCCCTGCAGTAGCATCAGCATCCGTTCATTTATCGGAAGTAGTGACCACAGCAGTATCCGGAGCCTCACATATAAAGTTTGGGAACGTTGATAAAAATATGGTCTATCGCTTGATCATTCCAGGTTCTGTTGGTGCATTTGTAGGTGCATGTTTCCTGAGTAACCTGCCAGCCGAATTAGCAAAACCGTATATTGCCATATTTTTATTTGGTCTTGGTGTATACGTTTTATTCCGCTTTTTATTTATTTTTAAACCGTCAAAGGAAAATGAAACCGTAAAGCCATTGACAGCAAAACAATCCATTCCGTTAGGCCTTTTTGCAGGCTTTTGTGATGCAACAGGCGGAGGCGGTTGGGGACCCATTGCAACACCCGTTTTATTGTCAAAAAAAGGAATGACGGCAAGAAAGGCTGTAGGAACTGTAGATACGAGCGAATTTGCCATTGCTTTCTTTGGAAGTCTTGGCTTTATCATTTCTCTTGGATGGGAAGCTGTCAATTGGCTTTGGGTCGTAGCGTTGATAATTGGAGGAGTGGTTGCCGCACCAATTGCAGCCTGGCTCGTCAGGATGCTTCCTGCTCAATTAATGGGTGTTTTAGTGGGCGGTTTCATTATTTTAATCAATGTAAGAACATTATTAGCTGCATGGATTCCGATTGAAGCCCATATATACATCTATACTGGCATCGTGATAATATGGTTTTCTGGAATTCTCCTTACCATCAATAAAATGGCCAATGCGAGAAAAGATGATCATATCGAACACCGCCAGAATGTTTCCTGATTTCCGAGTTTGAAAGAAGCGAATGTACACAAGTTGCAAATTCCGATGCGTAAATAAACTCGTAGGTATGTATGTGCCTACGAGTAAATTCGTTTGCCAAATGGAATTGCGACTATAAAGTTGCTGCGGTTTTAATAAAGGATCTTGATCTTATTTAATAGATTCATTACCATTTTTAAGGGTTCCTAAAAATCGAGAGACTTATCACTCCAATGTATAAGAATTCATAGTACCCCTTACTAAAGTAAGCCATCGGAGAGATTTGAATGATTTTAGAACAGAAGCAGAATCAATAATTTATAGCTCCTACTGGTCAAATGAGTGATTTACACTTTCACATAATATAATAGGAGGAACTACTTCTTTTACTCTATCGAATTTAAATCCCTGCCTGTTTGGATATCGGCTTTTGATTGATGGAGGCTAATTCAGCGTCCAAAAATTCCCGTGATTTCACCAGAAATAACGGGTCTTTCGCTTGTCTTGGTTTCCCCAATAACCCTCCCCGTGCCTACAATTGGTCTTCAAATCACTACTAGTAAATGACTGGGCAAATTGAATGCACTCAGCCATATTCTTAATGTCCTTTAGCTTTCTGTCATTTCCGACGATGAGTACATGAAAAAAAATCGCGGATATCCTTTAATTTAAATCCCTGCAAGCTTTGAAAAGCATGCAGGTTTTTGCATTATGCCGGGACATCGGAAAAACCGGTTTATTCCTTGGAAAAAAATCTTTACCTCCACTATGGTATCCTATTCATATCTAATGTCTGGCAGTGTGTCCAGTGAAGGCGAACATAATGTTTTAGGAGCAATAGGTCTTCTAAATACAATTTGTCAGGTATGCACCCATACTATGGAGCCGTCACCGTTCAAAAGGTAGTTAAATATTTTTCAGTTTTGTACAATGATTAAATAGCAAATTTGAAAAGGAGTTTTAATATGGAAGGCATCTCTGATCATTTAAAGGGAAATTTGGATATTTTGTTCGTAGGTTTCAATCCAAGCATTCGTTCAGGTGAGACTGGTCATCATTATGCGAATCCAAATAATCGCTTTTGGAAAATCCTCTTCGAATCCGGGCTGACACCAAGGAAATATGAACCGACTGAAGACTCGTCATTGCTGGATTTAGGTTATGGTTTTACCAATATCGTTTCCAGGCCTACAAAAGGAGCGGACGATATCACTAAAGAAGAGTACATCAAAGGAAGGAAACAATTAAAAAGGAAAATAGAAAAGTATAAACCTAAACTTGTCTGTTTTGTAGGAAAGGGTGTCTATCAGGAATATCGTCAATTACGAAAAATCTCATGGGGGCTGCAAGAAGAAACCACATCCAATGAGACCATGGAATTCGTTGCCCCTTCTTCCAGCGGTTTAGTTAGAATGCCGATAAATGAGATCATCGAAATATATAGTGAGTTGCCCATTCTGCTTCGCCAGCTGAAAAGCAATTGAAGAAACTTATTAAAACAACGGTGAAATTATATGAGTCAGGATAATGCTAAAATGGAAAAGCGTGGCTTTTCTGAGGTCAAAGATGGTGAATTTTTTGTATATCAATTTTATGGGATACCTAAGTATCGGTCTTGCTAACAGGCTCGTCGATAGGGACTTTCATACCTAGAATCGATCTTTTGGCGTTGCTTAGTAATATGCAGATTCCTGAATGGTGCATCGATTGGCTAAAGCATGAGCAAGTAGCCTTAATGGCGGCGCTTTTTGCATATAGAACAGGTCTTTTCACTTTAGGATAATGGGTTGGATTTGGCCGAATCTTTTTACAGCTTTCCTGGCTGCCGTTTTTACGAGAAGACGATTGGCTACGGTTATGATTGGCTTGCTTTCCTTGATGAAATTACTAAATTTCTTTTAATGATTACTAAACATTTTAATGATAGGCCGATATAACCAGTAATGGATTGCCATTACTGGGTTTTTATTTCCCAAGAACATATTTCATAAACCGCACCTTTTTGAGTTCGTTCATTACGGTTAGGCAAATGACGCTTTTTAATGAACATTGGAAGCTTGATTATCAAAATGGCCAGTGATTACATAAACTAGGGTGAATGTACTTCTGAATGGTCGTTTTGGTTAGCAGAAATGAAAGCGCTTCTAATTGAAAATGAAACAACCAACGTTTAGAAAACGGGAGTCTGTCTACAATGGGAATAAGCAAATAACTATGGAGGTGTTCAATTGATGAATGTTAATGGTGCCCTAGAGGTTCTTGATCGCATGCGGCTTCCTAATGGTGCATATACTGCAAGCGTTTCCGATGATTATAATTATGTCTGGATAAGGGATGTCGTTTATACAGTAATACCTTTTATAAATGATCCGTCCAATCGTTACGAAAAAGCATATCATGCTTTATTCGACTTATTTCAAACCTATGAGTGGAAGATAGATATTCATACGGTGCAAAAACCCCAGTTTCTATTTGAACATATCCATGCAAGGTATTCCACTGAGCTAAAAGAACTGCCCGATGAGTGGGGGCATGCCCAAAATGATGCGGTAGGTGCCTTTTTATGGGGTGTCGGTGAAGGATATAGGCATGGTAAAAAGGTGATAAGAAACCAACGTGATTTAGAAATTGTCCAAAAGCTGGTCAATTACTTGGAATGCCTGCAATATTGGCAGTCGGAAGATAACGGGATGTGGGAAGAAAATATAGAAATCCACGCTTCAAGCATAGGTGCATGTGTTGCTGGATTGAATTCAGTTAAAATGCTGGTAAACGTCAAGGAAGAACTGATTAAAAAGGGAGAAGAAACACTTCGTTTCCTGCTTCCAAGGGAAAGTTATTCAAAAGAGACGGATTTAGCCCTTTTATCGTTGATATATCCGTATCGGCTGGTAGACCGTGAAGTAGCACTTGAAATATTGAAGAATGTCACAGAAAGACTAGAAAGAACAAATGGTTGCATTAGATATGAGAAGGACCTTTATTATAATGACGGTCAAGAAGCGGAATGGTGTTTCGGGCTTCCATGGTTGGGCTTATGCTACCTTGAACTCGGCATGATGAACAAAGTTAATGAATATATAGATAAAACAAAAATGATCATTCCGGAAAATTGGGAAGTTCCTGAGTTATATATTGGAGGCAGTAATTTACCAAACGGGAATACTCCTTTGGCATGGTCAGTCTCATTATCCTATTTATTCTTGACGAAGACTTCCATGATTCGAAATGAACAAATAACATGAAGCATTCATACTGGATACCTTAAAGCTCTTCCTAAAAAAAGGGAAGAGTTTTTCTTGGTATAATATTTTTTTTACAATAAATGTCTTTTTTCTTTAAAAAAGTGTTTAGATTTACAAAAAAACGGCTATTTATAACAATAACTTCACCTCCATTTGAAGGATTAATATCATTTTCATCGAATATATATAATAACTGGGGAAGGATGGGTAAAATACTATCGAGTTAATACTGATGGAGGGGTTTTATTGAGTACAATTATTGACCAGCTACAAGAGATTTATCCAAGCGATTTCGATTTGTATTTGTTTCATGAAGGCACCCTTTATGAAAGCTATAAAATGCTTGGTGCACACATTGTGACAACATTAGGTAATGAAGGAGTACGCTTCACCGTTTGGGCCCCCCATGCCAAGCAAGTTTCAGTAGTCGGTAATTTTAATAATTGGGACGGAAAAGATCATGCGATGAAACGGATCGAGCGTTCAGGTATCTGGGTGTTGTTCGTACCAGGATTACAAGAAGGGGAAATCTATAAATATGAAATACATACACCCGGAAATAAACGTATCCTAAAAGCCGATCCATATGCCTTTTATTCTGAGGTCAGACCAAATACTGCTTCGGTCATTAAAAGGCTGGATAATTTTGAATGGCAAGATTCGAAGTGGATAGCCGATAGGAAAAAGGAAAATATTTATCAAAAACCCATGTCCATTTATGAAGTGCACCCAGGAACATGGAAACAGAAAGAAGATGGTGAATTTTATTCGTACCGTGAATTGGCTGATAGATTAGTTGAATATGTGATTGATAATAGTTTTACACATATTGAAATCATGGCCATAATGGAACACCCTTTTGATAAATCGTGGGGTTACCAGGTCACAGGTTATTATTCCGTAAACAGTCGGTACGGTTCACCGGAAGATTTTAAATATTTAATTAACCTTTGCCACCAAAAGGGCATAGGTGTAATCCTTGACTGGGTTCCCGCCCATTTTTGTAAAGACGCGCATGGACTTTCCCGTTTTGATGGTACGCCTCTCTATGAACCAATTGATTACACGAGAGCAGATCGCCCGTTATGGGGGACATACAACTTTGATTTTACTAAACCAGAAGTAATAAGTTTCCTTATATCAAATGTAATGTTTTGGATGGATGTATACCATATTGATGGGGTCCGTGTCGATGCGGTATCGTCAATGGTTTACTTGAATCATGATAATCCATTGCCGGTCAAGCTGAAAAACCAGTTTGGCGGTGAGGAAAACCTTGAAGCCATACAATTTTTACAAAAACTTAACGAAGTGGTTTTTAAGAAATATCCCAATGCATTAATGATGGCTGAAGAAGCGACAGACCGGCCACTAATAACTTCACCTACCGATATAGGCGGCCTGGGCTTTAATTACAAATGGAATATGGGATGGACTAACGATATCCTTCGTTATATGAAACTTGAAACAAATGAAAGGCCATATCATCATAACCTCTTAACATTTTCATTTTTCTATGCTTTTTCAGAAAATTTCGTCTTGCCCTTTTCACATGATGAAGTGGTTCATGGCAAGAAGTCATTATTGAATAAAATGCCAGGTGACTATTGGCAGAAGTTTGCAAATTTACGGTTACTTTTTGGGTATTTCATGACGCATCCTGGGAAGAAGCTTCTATTTATGGGAGGAGAATTTGGCCAATTCATAGAATGGAAAGATGAGGAACAATTGGATTGGCTGCTTTTGGAATATGAATCCCACGAAAAGATGGCATATTACTTCCGTACCCTTCAGGACTTTTACAGCCAAACTTCCTCCCTTTGGAGACTGGATCATGTCCAGGAAGGTTTTGAATGGATCGATCCGAACAATAGTGAACAAAGTATCATTACTTTTATGAGAAAAGGTAAACGCAAAGGCGATTATTGCATTGTTGTCTGTAATTTTTCTGCACAGGCTCATGCTCACTATCAAATAGGTGTACCATCGCAAGGCAAATATATTGAAGTTTTCAGCAGTGATTCAGCAGCTTTCGGAGGATCGGGTCAGATCAATGAAGAACCCATTAATGTCAAAAAGATACCATACCATAATCAACCATACAGCATGGAAATAACTGTACCTCCATTAGGCATTTCTATTTTTATGAAGCAAACAAAAAAAAGACGGGGGAGAGTGACCGAATAATGGGAGCGAAAAAATGGATAGCAATGTTATTGGCAGGAGGCCAGGGTTCAAGGTTAGGCGAATTGACAATTGGTTTGGCAAAACCAGCTGTTCCCTTTGGCGGTAAATATAGAATCATCGATTTTCCATTAAGTAACTGCACTCATTCTGGTATAGATACGGTTGGGGTACTGACCCAATACCAGCCATTGATTCTAAATGATTATGTTGGTAATGGCAAAGCTTGGGACCTTGATTTGGATGTTGGCGGAGTTTCCGTACTTCCCCCTTATCAAGGGAAAGAAGGCGGTGAATGGTATAAAGGGACGGCAAATGCTGTTTATCAAAATATCCAATACATTGATAACTATGATCCGGAACATGTACTGATTCTCTCTGGTGACCATATTTATAAGATGGACTACAGTAAGATGCTGGATTATCACATTGAAAAAAATGCAGAGGCAACAATAGCGGTCATTCAAGTGCCGTGGCAGGAAGCAAGTCGTTTCGGAATCATGAATACCAATGATGATGATAAAGTCACACAATTTGACGAAAAACCAAAATACCCAAAAAGTAATCTTGCTTCCATGGGAGTTTACCTTTTCAATTGGAAAACCCTAAGACGGTATTTAATCAATGATGAAAAAGACGAAAATTCTTCCAACGATTTTGGCAGCAACATCATTCCAAAAATGCTTGAAGATCGAAAAAAGCTATATGCCTACCGTTTTAATGATTATTGGAAAGATGTTGGGACGGTCGAAAGCCTTTGGCAGGCACATATGGACTTATTGGAGGATACGCCAAATTTCCAGTTGAATGATCAGCAATGGAAAATTTTTGCCCGCAATGCAAATCATCCACCGCAATATATATCACCGGATGCCGAGGTCAGTCAGTCGCTTATCAATGAAGGATGCATGATACATGGGAACATTGAACACTCGGTTTTATCCTATAATGTACAGGTGGGCTATGGTTCAACCATAAAAGATTCAGTCATCATGCCTAATGTCACGATTGGTGAAAACGTTCATATAGAAAGAAGCATCATAGCTAGTAATTGTGTTATAGAAGATGGTGCCGTAGTTGGCAATTCAGCGGTGACATCCGATATTACCTTAATTGGTGAAAATCAGACCATTATCAATCCAAACAAAAAAAAGATCACTCTTAACTAGAAAAAGGGGAAGATGCTATGGAAAATGTGTTGGGTATTATAAACTTAATCAATGAAAGACAACATTTAAAAGATCTGACTGCTCACCGTAATGTAGCATCTGTGCCATTTGGTGGACGCTACCGTTTGATTGACTTTACTATGTCGAATCTCATTAATGCAGATGTTTCAAAAGTAGCCGTTTTCCCAAAAGAAAAGTATCTTTCAGTTATGGATCATCTTGGCTCAGGTAAAGAATGGAACTTGGATCGGCGTTCAGGAGGCTTATACATCTTGCCCCCTATCCATCCGGATGAAACGGTAACAGGCGATATGAAGCAATTTTATGATCATCTCAGCTTTTTCGAACGTGCAGAGGCAGATACTGTCATCATTTCCCCAGGAAGCCATGTATGCAAATTGGATTTTAATGAAGTGCTTGATTATCACAAAAAACATAAAGCGGATATCACGGTGGTATATAAGGATTATGTAGGGGAATTGATTGAAAAACCAATCTATCACACCTGCTCGGTAGATTCGGATGAAGACATAACTGACATTAGCTTTTATACAATCCCTAGACCTGGTGACCATGTTTGTCTAGAAACTTTCATCATAAGTAAATCGCTATTGGTGAATTTGATCAAAAGCTGTGTTGCCAGTGGGGAATATGACTTTTTGAAAGACGCTGTGAAAGCAAATCTTCATCGTTTTACCGTAAAAGGCTATAACTTTACAGGTGATATGCCATTCATCCATTCGATTGAAAGCTTTCATGCCAGTAATATGAATTTCCTGAACCCTTCGGTAATCCGTTCTTTCTTCGGGGATACTTGGGATGTTTATACGAAAATCAAACATGAGGCACCGACCAAATACTCAAGTTCTTCGAAGGTTACCAATTCATTGATAGCCAATGGTTGTGATATTGAAGGGATTGTCGAAAACAGTATACTCTTCCGTGGGGTAAAGGTGAAAAAGGGTGCGATAGTAAGAAATAGCATCATCATGCAAAAAGGCGTGATTGAAGAAGGAGCCATCGTTGAAAATATCATAACTGATAAAGAAGTGAGAGTTACTAGTGAAAAATCAGTCATTGGTTTAAAACAGCCTACTGTAATAAAAAAAGCGGAAGTAATTTAATAGAGGATAGAGGAGGTGCGGCAATGAATGTTGTATTTGCTGCTTCAGAATGCGCCCCTTTTATAAAAACGGGAGGGCTCGGAGACGTTATAGGCGCGCTCCCGAAAGCGCTGAAAAAACAGGGAGTCCATGTAAGTGTCATCCTACCTAAATACGGGGATCTTCCTAACCAATTCAAACAGGAATTGGAACATATGACGAGTATTGAAGTTCCTGTTGGCTGGCGCCAGCAATTTTGCGGCATCGAAAAACTTGTTGCTAACGGAATTACATATTATTTTCTGGATAATGAATATTATTTCAAAAGGCATGGTAGTTATGGTTTCTTCGATGATGGCGAAAGGTTCGCCTTCTTTTCCCGTGCCATTTTAGAGGCATTACCCTATTTGGAAGAAAAACCGGATGTTATACACTGCCATGATTGGCAAACGGGCCTTGTCAGCGTTTTAATGAAAGCCCATTATCATAACCATCCATTCTATCAAGATATTAAAACGATATTTACGATACATAATTTACGCTATCAAGGAGTTTATCCTAAAGTTGTATTAGCTGAATTACTCGATTTGAGTGAGTTATATTTTAATATCGATGGTCTTGAATTTCATGGGAATGTAAGTTATTTGAAAGCCGGCCTGGCTTTTTCTAACATAGTCACAACGGTAAGCCCAAGTTATGCGGAAGAAATTCAGATACCTTATTTCGGGGAAAATCTGGATGGTTTTTTACGTAAGAGAAAAGGTGAACTTAAAGGGATTATCAACGGAATCGATTATGAGGAATATAATCCTGCAGCAGATGAACATCTTGCTGTTCCATTTGATTCTTATGAGGGTAAGATGGAGAATAAACGTCAGCTACAGGAATCGCTGGGTCTTCCTGTCAATGATGACGTCCCGATTTTATCAATGGTAACGAGGCTTGTTGATCAAAAAGGAATAGATCTTGTTCTCCATGTTTTTCATGAAATGATGAACCAAGGAGTTCAATTCATTCTTTTAGGTACGGGTGAAGAGCAATATGAATCGGCATTTCGTCATTTAGCTGACCAATATCCAAATCAGGTTTCAGTCCATACATATTTTGATGAGGGGTTAGCAAGAAGGATATATGCAGGTTCTGATTTATTCCTGATGCCATCACAATTCGAACCATGTGGTATCGGCCAACTCTTGGCACTGCGTTATGGTACACTGCCTTTAGTGAGGGAAACTGGCGGACTTCGTGATACGGTCATACCGTATAACCAATTTACTGGTGAAGGCAATGGCTTCAGTTTTACGAATTATAATGCACACGATATGCTCCATACAATTGAGCAATCTGTTGGCCTGTACAAATTCCAGCCGAAAAGATGGAGGAAAATGGCCGAAAATGCAATGAAGTTAGACTTCAGTTGGACATCATCGTCATTAAAGTATATGGAGCTGTATGAAAGTTTGATTCCTGTCATGAAGTGATAACTGGATAGGTAATACACAAAGCACTTGCGAACATGGTTTTCGTAAGTGTTTTGTTTCTTTTACCATCAAATATGGGTATATGATATTTATATATAAAATATTGCTGTGTAGGAGAATGAAAAGATGAAAAGAAGAAGGATGGAAATTGTATTTTTATTTATATTAATTGCTTCAGTTTATATGATCCTGTTCACTTCAGTTAGCTTCGACGTGAAGCTATTTTTTATTGGATTATATATTTTGGTCATGTTTATCACCCTATTTTCACTAATGCTCGAAAATAGATTTGCCCACGAGACACTTTTATGGATGTATGTGCTTTTGTTTTTCCCGGTATTTGGATATGTATTTTATCTTTTCTCAGGTCAGCTCTATTTAAAGGGGTATTTATTCCGAAGTAAAAGGAAAAAAGATCGAGAAGAATGGAAGAGTCTTGTTACACAGGTATCCTCTCCAGATTTATCGTTCTTGAATGATCATCAGAAATCATTCGCAGCTTTTGCCAAAAATGCATCTGAGACCACCATTAGTACATCATCGAAAACGGAAGTATTGAAAAATGGCAACGAAACGTTTACAGAAATCATAAAACAATTAAGAAAAGCTGAGAAATTCATCCATATTGAATACTATATTTTTCGGTCCGACAGGCTTGGTACTGAAATTATAGATATCCTTATTGAAAAAGCAAAAAATGGTGTGGAGGTTTTATTCATTTTTGATGCGGCAGGAAGTTTAAGCCTCTCAAATAATGAGGTTAAACGGATGAAAAATGCAGGGGTTAAAGCCTATCCCTTTTCGCCATTGAAACACGGTTTTTTCAATCAAAAATTCAATTTTAGGAATCACCGCAAAATCATCATCATAGATGGGGAAGTTGGCTTTGTAGGAGGTTTAAACGTAGGAGAGGAATATTTAGGCCGAAATAAAAGCATTGGTTTTTGGAGAGATACACATATGATCCTTAAAGGTGAAGCGGTATATATGCTTCATACCGTTTTCCTTTTGGATTGGGAATATGTCAGCGGCGAAGATGTATTGCAAGGACGTCCAGAATTCAAGAATAAAGTGGTACAAGGGGATGGAGCTGTCCAGGTGGTAGCGAGCGGACCTGATACACAACAGGGGATCATGAGTGATTTTTACTATTCACTTATCACGAACGCCACAAAATCAATCTGGATTGCAAGTCCATACTTCGTACCAAATCAAGCGATTAAAGCAGCAATTAAACATGCCGCAATTAAGGGGATACAAGTTAGGGTTATGGTTCCGGCAGTAAATGATGGGTTTTTAACCCAATACGGCAGTCGCTCCTATTTCGGTGAGCTGCTTCAATTCGGCGTAGAGGTATACTCGTACAAAAAAGGTTTTCTACATCAGAAAATTATTATCGTAGATGGTGATATGGCTTCCATAGGAACGGCAAATATGGATATGAGGAGTTTCCACCTGAATTTTGAAGTGAATGTCTTTCTTATGGGCAGCCGTACCATTGAAGATCTCATCACTCATTACAAAGAGGATATGATGGATAGTGACAAACTAGATCCTATCGGGTATAACAATCGTGGTTTACTGGAACGTTCAAAAGAATCATTTGCCAGATTGTTTTCGAATGTACTCTAATGGGAAAAAAAGCAGATAAATAGTATAGTTGAAATGTAAAGAAATTAATTGCCATAAGGAGAATTTAAGATAATATGAAATTGGTTTCCTGGAATGTTAATGGAATTAGGGCTTGTGTTAAAAAAGGATTTTTAGATTACTTTAAAGACGTGGATGCAGATATTTTCTGCCTTCAAGAAACTAAGCTTCAAGAAGGGCAGATTTCACTTGAGTTGGAAGGGTACCATCAATATTGGAATTATGCACTGAAAAAAGGATATTCAGGCACAGCCATTTTCACGAAGGAAAAACCGCTTTCAGTGAAATATGGTGTAGGAGAGCTGGAAGAGGAGCCGGAAGGCAGGATCATAACACTGGAATTCGAGAGTTTTTATATGGTGAATGTTTATACCCCCAATGCAAAAAGGGATTTATCAAGATTGAATTACCGTCTCGAATGGGAAGATGAGATGATAAAATATCTTAAGGAACTGGACCTGGTGAAGCCGGTTATCTTTTGTGGTGACCTCAATGTCGCACACCAGGAAATCGACTTGAAAAACCCAAAACCCAATATTGGGAATTCCGGTTTTACAAATGAAGAACGTGGAAAGATGACTGAATTACTTGATTCAGGGTTTATCGATACATTTCGCCATTTTTATCCAGACCAGGAAGGCTCTTATACTTGGTGGTCATATATGGCAAAAGTCAGGGAGCGGAATATTGGGTGGAGAATCGATTATTTCATTGTTTCAAAACGTCTGGCGGATTCTTTAATAGAGGCAAACATTCACTGCGATGTCATGGGCAGCGATCATTGCCCGGTCGTTTTAGAAACAAACCTCTAAATGGAATAAATTCGGTTAAATGGGGATACTAATGGTTATCCATATTCAACAGGAGGTTTGATTATGAACACATTTATCGTGGGCTTTCATCAAGAAGATAATGTAGACAGCATGCAAGTGCAAAAATTGACGTCGGCTGAGTTTGAAAAAGCAACATCACGCGGATTTCGCAGATTATTTGAACTGGATACAAATATCGGTTATTTCGTATTTTTTGATGCTGAAGATGATGAGGGTGATTTATCCCATCTAGTTTTACAGTATGAAGAAGATAATCAGGATCCAAGTGATTGTTACTCCTTTACTAAAAATGATTTTTATGAGTTCATGGCACTTTATTTACAAGGGATGGATGAAGTGGAAGTGGAGGATGAAGAAGATGATGACAATGAAGAGTACGGACCAATCCATCATCTTGCCCATTTGATGTTTCATATTGTTGAAGAAGGAAAATCAGTAAAGCCATAATTGGCCGAGTAATGTAATGATAGGTACTTGTGAGCTTTGTGACAGGTATGAGATAGAACTGACCATCCATCATTTAACACCTAGAGAATTTGGCGGAAGCCATTTACCCATAGCCTATCTCTGTAAATCTTGCCACAAACAGATTCACGCACTGTATTCAAACCGAGAACTGGCCATCCGACTAAATACCGTGCTTTTGTTAAAAGATGATGAAGCATTAAAAAAATATTTAAAGTGGATTAAAAAACAACCGGTAACAAGGGCAGTGAAAATAAGAAAATCAAAAACGAAATAAAGCAAAAGGGGTTCGGAATTAAAAATTCCGAACCCCTTTCGCCTGCATCGACAATTTATTAAGTCCCCTTAAAGAAGTCCAACGGATACCATGCTTTTCTTTTGCATCTGCGAATACACGCTCAATCGTTTCTTTACGTTTCGCATATATAGGTTTTACATCTTGATGATGACGCATATGATCTGCTTCTTCCACATATGTATGCCAGATATGCCGAGTCACCACTTTTTGACCGTCTTTGCTTTCTGTTCACCGAGATAAAAATGAGCATGTTGCACAGATGTGTTTTGGGGATTTATGCTCGCGATAGCCCTATTTATTTGTTGTTGAGTACTTTAATAGCTCTCCCGAAGGGTAAAGGTAACAATCAATATATTCATCGACATAGTCCTGTTTGCGGAAGTTTGTCCGAGGATGTGTATAATGTAAAGCGGGTATGATTTCTCTCTTAAATAGGTAGCTTGTAATTCCATGGTTTTCACGATCTGGAATGATTTCTTCTTGAAGACGTTTTCTTTTCAAATTTCCGTTTATTCGCACTGGCTTTCACATGTGTGGAATCCACGAAAACGTGTTCAGCACTTATTAACTTTTTATTAGTAGCTGTCATTAAAATGCGATTGAAAATCTGTTCAAACAGGTTCTGTATCTTTAAAGCGTCGCTTATAATTTTTCCCGAACGTGGAGTAGGAGGTACTTTATCATGGAAACCATAACCTAAGAACCAATGGTAAGCCATATTTGTTTCAACTTCTTCAATCATTTTACGCATGGAACGAATACCGAAGGAATATTGAATGAAAGTCAGTTTAATTAAAATAACTGGATCAATAACTTGGGCGTCCTACTGATTACATATCTTTCACCAAGTCATAAATGAAAGTGAAGTCAATGGCAGCCTCTATTCAAGTGATCTCGCTGAATAGAATCATGTTTAGAAAGCATCCTCATTACCTCAGGTTCTAATACTTCTATTTTAAAACAAAAATGACTCTAGGCAAAAGTGTTCTATCTAAAAGTTAAAACAAAGTTGATTGGAACGGGTGTTCGAGACTCCTGCGGGAAAAGCGTGTCCAGGGGAGACCCCGCAGGCGAAAGCCGAGGAGGCTCCCGGACCGCCCGCGGAAAGCGAGTGCCTGGAGTGGAAAGCAACGTCCAAATTGTACAAGCCATAAAAAACTGTAGACAAACTCAACTTTCATCGAG
>NZ_JAPTGA010000016.1:0-101195 GCF_026891895.1 Peribacillus sp. AS_2 | reverse complement strand
TTAAGATTATCACAGATATTATAAAATCCGGTTCTACTATACTATAACATGCCTGTTCTTTTACGGGAAAAAAGAGCCCTCGTCGCGACTCCATCTTCTACTAAACCGACCTTTAGTTCAATAAGAAATTATTTAACTATGTATTTTATGGAACCTATCATTTTTTATAATTTTATCTGTGCATTGCCTTATATAGGCTGAAATACATATTCCGATTGGCAGCCCCAGTATAATATTTTCTAAACAAATCCAGTCTATTAAAGACTTATTGCTTATTGATTATCTCAAAATATCAAAACTTTTGTACTGGTAATTCGTCCCTTTTCAGCCAACCTTCCTTGTTAGTGAGATAAGAAAAAGTGCCAACTTCTCTTTAATAGAAATTCAGCACTTCGTTTATTTGTAAACGTTATCGAGTCGCTTTAGGCGGTTGGCACACATCACATTTACGTTGGTTATTATTTTTAAATTTCTTAAATGTCTTTTCAAAGTTGCTTCCACATGTACATTTAAATAGTAACTTTTGAGAAAAACCGTGATATTCCGTCGTCAGCAACTTACTTTCCGAATTCTTCTCAACAAATTCTTTAATTTGACCAATCGTCCATTGTTTATTCATTCTCTTACACCTCCATATTTTATCGCTATGCGGAGGCTTTTCTAGGCATCCGTTCAAAAATAGTAATTTTCGTAAGTTATTCATTATAACATGAGCCGGCACTCAATCAAACAACTCGTTTGTTGAATAAGAAAAGGAGCTGCTGAACAGCTCCTGGTCATGCACCCGTTAGTTCAACAAAATCACTTAGCCTTATTATGCAATTGAAATGACTCTTCAGAACCATCCCATTTTACATTTACTTTTATAACTTCGCCTTCACCTATTATTGCTCCATTTTCTGAACCACCTCTAATTGTAAATACTTTTTCACTAGGTGGTTCTTTGTATGCCTCAGTTTTAGTTCCGCTTGAAGTGGTTGTTTCATAAGTAAATTCCAGATTTTTCATGGAAGATAACTCTTTCAAAGCCCCCTTATATTTTAATACAAGTTCATAGCTATCTTTGCTAGAATGAGTGGTTTGTTCGTTTTTCTCTCCCCATAATTCTGTTCCTTCATAAAAATATACAGCTTCCCAATGTTCGCTTTCTCCTGTAAATTGATAATTATGCTCAGTCATTTCCTCCGAATTAGTATCTTTTTTAGTGGTTTCCAAATTAGTGGTATCCGAATTAAAATCCTTGTTAGTGCTGTTAGAACCACAAGCTGTTAAAACAATCATTAAAAATAATACAGTAAAAGTTTTCTTCAAATTAAATCCTCCTTAATGGTAAAATTGAATTTATTTTAAATTTTACCATTAAAAGGTTTTTGTTTTGGTTTCGTTTGAAAATTTTTTATTCCACTAACCTGTCCCGATGGTTCAATAAGAAAAAGAGCTGCCAAAATGCAACTCTAAAGATAAAACCTCTTTTTTGTAATTATCCAATCGTCTTCAGAACATTTTTTAATTGTACGATATTGTTCTGTTCTCCGTCGTTCATCTTATAAACGAAAACGGTATTAATGACATTGTTAAAGCTTAATTTGTAAAAGTGAATGTTTGTATAGTTATATAAATCTATAAGCTTAGTATTCAATACTGCAATGGTATTACTGATTTGCAAAAAATCTTGGATACTGCTGATTGATTTTATTTCCTTTAATTTATATGGTACTTGATTATTCATAAGCCATTCGGTCACAGCTCTTGTATACATACAACCTTTACTCAATACGAGCAATGTAATAGGTGTTTTCCAATCAAAATTGATGATATGGTCCTTACTTGAAATGATCTCGAATGTTTCGGATGCAACGATGTCATAAGTTAAGTCGGGATATTTCTTAATAGGTTCACTAATGAGTGCACAATCTAATTCAGAATTGTGCACTTTTTGGTTTATGGCATTACTGGAATCTACGGCGAAATCCACATCCATTTGAATGTCGTTCTTCATATTCAAAGTATTCGCGATATGGGCACCATAGATTTTCAAGGTTGTATGTGATGTGCCAAAATCCACTTTAGAGTTAGTTTGAATGGCACCAATGTTTTGTAAAAATTCTTCGTACTCTTGTGAAATAAGTTGAAGATAGTTTTTATACTGTATTCCTACGCTAGTGATTTTCAATCCTTGGGGCGTGCGTTTAAAAACAAGTTTCCCAATTTCCGACTCTATTTTTTTCACTTTAGCCGTAAGGGCGGATTGAGTATAGTTCGTGATTTCTGCAGACTTACTTAAATTTTGACGGTTTAATATTTCAATTTTCAATGCTATTTCTTTGATGTTCATATAGTTGGCACACCCTATAAAAAAAATTTATGAACCCTATCATTTTCCTCCATTTTACGCAACTGGGGAGTCAGAGTAAACTCTAGTTAGTTAATAAGTAGGGAGACTAGATAATGCTAGAAGCTAAAAATAAGAATTTATCCCACCGAATTATTATTGAACGATACATCAAGCATAGGGGGAGAATTTCTTAATGCATACATATTATAAATGGTTAATCGTATTGGTGGCCACGTTATCCCAAACTGCAGCAACCTTCGTGACATATGGCATGGGACCCATCGCTGCATTTTATCAAATTGAATGGAATTTAACACCACTTCAAACAGGCTTCATTGTTTCAGCGGTCAATATTGGTCCGATGTTTTCATTGCTGGCTTTCGGTTACTTGATGGATAAAAAAGGGGAAAAACACATTATCGGGTGGGGGACCATTTTATTGGGTCTCTCAGCTTTAACGCTAGTTTTTGTTAATGATTATATTGTATTGCTGCTTTTATTATTGTTGGTCGGTATATGGTACGGAAGTGCTCAAACCGGTGGAAGCACGGCCATCGTAAAATGGTTTCCAAACGAACATAGAGGTCTGGCTCTAGGGATAAGACAGACGGGAATACCGCTTGGAGGATCTTTAGCCTCTGTAGTTTTATCCTATACATATTATCATTTCAATTTGTCATCAGTACATATAGTACAAGGGATCGTAGCAATAATGGGAGGTCTGCTCTTCCTAATATTATATAACGAACCAGAAAGAACGGGTAAAACGGGATCGACCTCGGTCGGGTTCAAGGAGAAAATGAGTGTCATCAAGAATAATAAAGAGTTATATCCGATGTATATAGTGGGTGTTGTGATGATGTCATTACAGATGATTATCATTGGGCATTTTATGAGTTATTTACATAACGAAGGGGGCTATGCATTAACAGAGGCAGGAAAATATTTAAGCGTCGTTTTAATAGGCGGTATGGTTGGACGGGTAGTCATCGCATGGGCGAGTGATCAATTCTTTGAAGGTAAAAGGGAAAGATTATTGCTTATTGTTATGGCTGTTACCGTAATTCTTACAGTGATGCTGCCACTCATCCTGACTGTTGAAATGGAAATCTTGATGCTATTATTTTGTTTTCTTTTGGGTTTTGTAGCCATTGGTTGGTATTCCATTTTTATTGCTTGTATCACAGAGCAATCGGATTCACGTTTTATAGGTTTAACGGTGAGTTCAGCATTGACATTAAATCAATTATTCATAGTCATAGCACCCTCTTTATTCGGTTTAGTCGTTAATCTATTGAACAGTTATCAACATGCTCTATATTTGGCCGGAATATCTGTAGCTTTAGGAGCGATTAATTTATACAGAGTAAAAATAAAAAAAAGAACGGATCATGGGATCACCACAAAGTTTGATCAAATTAATACAAACAACCTTGATAAATGAATAAATAGAAAGGGCATGTCTTGAAAAAAGATTAATCAAAACATGCCCTTATACTATTAAAAAGATTGATCATTTTTGTGTTCCTTAATGAACTAACGCACCTGTTAGTTTAAGTACCTTCTTTCACAATCTTGTCCGTAGAGTAAACATTATTAATACGATTTTATTTACTTGCATATACAGTAAAGTAGAACACTCAACTTTTTTATGTCTCAATTTTGTTTTTGTTTACATTTTCTCTCAATAAAAAGAAGCTACTTCGTAAAGAGTAGCTTCTTTAAAAAAGTTTAGCACTATTAGAATAAATTACGGTTTAACCAATACCTTAAGTGCTTCTCGGTTGTTCATAAGTCGATAACCTTCCGGAACTCCGTCAAAGTCAACGGTTACATCAAACACTCGACCAGGTTCCAGTGTACCGTCTAAAATATCTGGTAGTAGTTCTTCCATATAAGCACGTGTAGGTGCTGGGCCTCCTGTTAGTGTAATGTTGCGGCCAAATAAACTCTCAAAGCCAACAGCTGCTTCATCATACTGCGGAACTCCAACGCGACTGATTACTCCCCCAGCTCGCACAGCTCCAATACTCATATCGTACGCTGGCTTCAGACCAACACATTCTAAAACTACATGTACTCCTTCACCATTTGTAAGCTCACGAACTTTTGCCACACCTTCTTCTCCACGTTCTGGAATAACATGTGTAGCACCAAATTCAATTCCAAGATCAGTACGTTCTTTATGACGACCCATAAGAATTATTTTCTCCGCGCCCAGTTTCTTTGCGGACATAACAGCAAGAAGACCAACTGCTCCGTCACCGATAACTGCTACTGTTGTGTTCTCATTTACGCCTCCCATTACAGCTGCATGATACCCAGTACCATAAACATCAGACAATGTTAATAGGGATGGTAGAAGAGGGGAGTTTTCATCAATCTCTTTTGGTAATTTGAACATGCTTCCTTGTGCTTGAGGAACACGAACGTATTCAGCTTGACAGCCTGTCATAAAGCCTCCATGCACACAAGAAGTCATCAATCCTTCTTGGCAATAAGGGCAAGTGTTATCTCCAATAGCGAAAGGTACAATAACCAAATCGCCTTTCTCAAATCCAGATACTTCTGAACCCATTTCTTCTATTCTTCCCATAACTTCGTGCCCCATTGCTTCGCCTTCAGGGTGATCATGAGAATGCATGCTACGATAAGGATGCAAGTCACTACCGCAAATGCAGGCAGCAACCACTTTTAATACTGCATCAGTTGGTAATTGTAATTTTGGTACTGGCAATTCTTTTACGCGTACATCACCAGCAGCGTACATAATATTTGCTTTCATATTAATTCTCCACCTTTAAAACTTTAGTGTATTTTTATAGAGAGACAGTTTCTAAAAATAAGTGCTCTCTATTTGCGTTCTACTTTTTTAAACCTGCACTTAAAAAATATGCTGGGTGTCTAAACAATTATTGAACCGTATATCCACCATCAACTGATATCGCTTGACCAATTACATAGCTTGCGGAAGAAGAGCATAACCAAAGTACAACAGAAGCAACTTCCTCTGCTTTAGCTAGACGACCAATTGGGACTGCCTTCATTAATTCGTCCATTGCGTCACTTTCCGTAGCTAACATATTTTCAACCATTGGCGTTTCGATGATTCCTGGACAAACTGCATTAATACGAATTCCTTTTGAAGCATACTCTAAAGCAGTGCTTTTAGTTAATCCCAATACACCATGTTTAGAAGCATGGTATACAGAACGTCCGGGAACACCCACTAAACCTCCTAATGAAGAGCAATTAACAATAGCCCCTTCCGTACCTTGCTTTATTAATTGAAGCAACTCATACTTCATACAAAGCCAAATACCTTTCGTATTAACATTCATCACATCATCGTAGACATCTTCCTTCAAATCAACCGTATCTGTTACTGGGTTTTGAATACCAGCATTATTATATGCATAATCTAATTTTCCAAATGTATCAACTGTTTTTTCTACCATAGCTTCAACAGCTTTCTCATTTGAAACATCGCATTGGATGGATATCGCCTGATATCCCGCGTCTATTAAGTCTTGTGCTTCTTGTTTAGGGTCATTCGTATCAACTAAAGCTACACTTGCACCTTCTTTAGCAAATAATTGTGCTGTTGCCAGTCCAATACCTCCTTTTGCTCCGGTTACAATTACCACTTTATCTTTCATTGCTGTCATGAAATTGCCTCCTTCTGATTAATTAATGTAGTTTTAGACTCAACTCTAAATCAAATAAAACATTTGATTTTTTATGATTTTTTCCAATCTAGGAAATATTGATTGATTAATCGACATCTGTCTATAATTATAATTAATAACAGAATGTCTTCAATGGTTAATCTATTGTGATATGTTGTTTTCTAGACAAATGACTTACAATTGTCGATTAACTAGCAGCTGTTATTCTACATAATAGTTTGTGCTCCACCCACAGTTAGTATTCAAATTCAAGTGTCAATTAAATATTGCACGAATTGTATATATTCAAAAAGAGAGTTGATGATGAAACGATGAAAAAAGTAGACAGAAGAGTGGCCAAGACTCAAGAAGCGATAAAAAAAGCATTTCTAGAACTCATGAATGAAAAAAAATTCGAAACTATAACTATCCAAGATATATCGGACAGAGCAAACCTGAACCGAAGTACCATCTATCTGCATTATTTAGATAAATACGATTTACTCGATAAGCTGATTGATCAGCATATCAACAAACTCACAGAAATGAACGTTTGGGCATGTGATGAGGAATGGCTAGATGCAACTTTAATCTTCGTCAAATACTTTGAGGATAATTCTTTATTCTTTTCGACAATGTTGGCAAGTAAAGCAGCAGCACCTTCTTTCCGCAGTAAATTTATAAAGTATGCCAAAGATGGGTTTAAAGAAGAGTTAAAAAAATCAAACGTAAATAATGAGGGTTTGAGCGAAGATATTATTGTGGAATTTGCTTCAAATGCATATGTAGGTGTATTGGAGACATGGATAAAGGAAGGAATAACTTCATCTTCTCAGTCATTAGCAAAGGATTTGGGGATTTTGATGGAGAGGATTCTATAGGATTTCTTCAATTATTATCTTTAAATTCACATGTGAACCTATTACAAATAAAGTAATCTTGGAGCGTCTACACTTATCTGGACAGAAAAATTAAGGTCACGTACACTTGACCTAAAACAGATGAGGAGCTCCAATTATGACAAAGCGAGAACGCCGCACATTCACGCTTGAATCAGTGATTATGTTAATTGGTTTAACAAGCTGCGAATTCATGGAACACTAGGCCACGTAAGTCCAATGGAATACAAACGATCGTCCCTTAAGAAAATTGTCTGATTTGATGTTGACAATCCAACATCTTATAGAACTAACCTGCCCCGTTAGTTCCATAAAGAAAAAGCTGCCTTAAAGACAGCTCCGATCTTGCTGATATTTCAACATGGTCTAAATAGTGTTTTATCCATTTAGTAAAACAGACAATTAATGAAAAGATTATGGCTAATATTGCATCTTGTCTCGTAGTTGTTCTTATCAGTGGCATCCAGCTAATCTTACCCATTTGGCTAACAAGCCTTGCAATAATAAAAAAGATAACAAAAAAACTAAAAAACGTTCCAACCATAATATCACCTTGCTTCATTTTTCTTTTATTGTAACATTCATATTCAACTAACCTGCCCCGTTAGTTGCATAAAGAAAAGCTGTCTTATAGACAGCTCTGATCTTCAGCTATCGCACCCGTTCGTTCATTAAGGGTTTATTCAACATAAAAAAGCCAACAGATTATTCAAAAGGAATAAGCAAAAACCCCTTCAGAGTATATTCTGAAGGGAATTTATATTACATATGAATCGAGTTAAATCTTATATAACATTATGAGGGGGCAATGCTTATGTTATTGAGGAGCTTATGTTATTGAGGAGCTTTTGTTTGCAGTAACTTCAACCCCATACCAATAAAAATTATTCCTGTTATTTTGTTTAAAATCATTCCTACCTTTTGGTTTCCTCTTAGTTTTTTTGTAGCATACGAAGAGAAAGTTGCAATAAATAGACACCATAGAAATCCAGTGAATGTAAAAGTAAGTCCTAAGATGATAAAAGGAATAGGACCTGAAACCTTTGTATCTATAAATTGCGGGAGAAACGCAATAAAAAATAAAGAAACTTTTGGATTCGTAAGACTTGTTAAAAGTCCTTGTATATATAACTTTCTAATGTTTAGTTTACTGGATGGAGCACTATCAAAACTTGCATTTGTTCTATCGATCAACATTCTAATTCCCAAATACATCAAATAAATAACACCAACAATTTTAATTGTGTTAAATAAAATAATAGATTTTGTAAGAATGATTGATAAACCCAAAGCAACAAATAACGTATGGATTAAAGATCCTGTAATAATACCAAAAACAGAATAAACACCTGCTTGTCTTCCTTGTGAAATACTTCTTCCCACAATATACATTGTGTCTGCACCAGGAATAAGATTCAATAGAATTCCTGTTAGTAAAAAAACCTCGTAATTAATGATTCCGTACATTTTAGCACCTCTTTTAATTTTTTTGGTGCCCTTATTGATATTAAATAAAATTGTATGAAAAGAAAAGATTTTTTTGTTTTTTTAAACTTCTCTTAAAGTTATGACGATTCAAATTGCATCTTAACATATCCCCTTATTCAACTAAACTGCCCCTTTAGTTCCATAAGAAAAAGCTGCCATAAAGACAGCTCTGATCTTCAGCTAACGCACCCGTTAGTTCATTAAGAAATTCAGTTTATAAGTCCTTTTAAATATGTTTTATGATATTTTTTTAAGAATCCCCAAACAATAATTAGAACCCCAAACACTACAAAGAACAAAATCGGCAGCTGAAAAATATCCATGTAATCTCCTAATGCCCATGAATTATTTGCTTCAATAACATTCTGGTAGGTATCCTTATATTCATATTGAACAATCCAATTATCCTTTGTACTCGCCACTGTTCCTAAATCATAATCATCGCTAACAATTCCTTCTTTATTAAAAATTTCATACGGATCTTCTATCATAAATGTTGCATACTGATATTCAATGGGGTAAGTGGTAGAAGGTTTTTGTGTTATATTAAATTCTTTCAACCAATCTTTTAATTGAGCGTTCTCTTCTGTGTTAAATATTGCAAGATAATTCAAATGATCCTTATGTTCGTCGAAAAGAGTTTGAATATCCTCTTTTTTGGAGTCAGAAATCACATCATCATCACCTACAATGGTTAACACATCGTTCATGATGATGCTTCTTTCTTCCTTGAAATTATATATTTCTAAGGAGGTATTTACAAAAATGATAGCTCCTAGCACAAGTGAAACCAATGAAAATAATAAGATATAACGAGCAAATCTCTTTTGTACACTAAAAAATTCTGATAATCCTTTAATCATGTGTTTTTTATCTCCAAAGTTTTCAATAGCCATTCTGCTCGCTTCTTCTTCTGATACTCCCTTTTCTTTTAACTCATGGGCAGCCTCTAATAAATGCGATTGCATTTCCTCTTTTAATTCCTGAATTTCTTCTTTATCTCCATCAACATTTCGGTAAACCGAATGAACGTATTCTTCAATTTGTTTCATTTTTTATCCCCTTTCCAATAAAACGGAAAAACAGATACCCTACAACATTTAATAAAGCAAAAGCAATAACCCAACCAGCATTCAATCGTCTATGATGATAAGCGTTAATGATTGCCCAAATTGCAAACAGTACCCAATAAATACATACACTTAGAAACAATGCAGTATATGCTGTTTCTACATAACCTTTTGATTCAACCATGACATCCCAATTTTCGTTACCTGTACCATCAGCACGATAAGAAATAAAGTGGTTAAATATTGGTTTTTCTCTAAAACTATATTCTGGTTCTTCGCTTACAGTAGTATAAAATGTCTCATTACCATAATTGGTAACCTCAACAGCACTAATGGTTACTCCTGTAATGTTTTCATTTTCTTGTACAATTTTTTGAATATCCGTTTTAGCTTGCTCGGTTATTGTATTACCTAAACTATCAAGGATTTGTGAACTAAATTGATAACTCTCATTTTGTTGATTCCTTTCAAGTGGAATAAGAATACCATATCCGATAAAACTAATTAAAAGGAATGTTAATGCTGTATAAAGTACCCATTTTGCAAATGTTCTTTGTGCTTTAAACAACTGACCAACAATAGAACGCATTTCTTTTTCTCCGCCGAAACGTTCAATGGAAATTTCAATTGCTTCTTGTTCAGACTTTCCTTCTAATTTCAACTCGTGAACAGCCTCTAATAAATGACCTTTCATTTCATCTTTTAATTCTTGTATTTCTTTTTTATTTCCGCCAACATTTTGATAAACCGAATCAACAAATGCTTCAATTTCTTTCATTTTTTCTCCCCCAATCCAAAAACGAATCAATCACATCTCTTACAAATTCCCATTCCAAACGCTTTTCTTTAAATCCTTCTTCACCCATTGATGTAAGTTTGTAATATTTTCTTCTTCCTCCTGGTCCTTTCTCATCCCCCCAGTAAGAAGAAATCCATTCATTCTTTTCTAATCTCTTTAAAGACAGATAAAGCGTACCCTCTTTTAATTCAAATTGGTCATCACTCTTTTCTCGAACAATTTTGGCTAATTCATAGCCGTACATATCCCTCTTATGTAAAAGAGAAAGGATGAGAGTGTCTATATGCCCTTTTAAGACTTCCTTATTAATTTCCAAATTATCCACCTCTTGGTATAAATATATTTTATATTACTATATAATGCAAGGTATTCATCAAAAAAACGGGTAGTTCTTAATGAACTATCCTGCCCCTATAGTTGCATCAGAAAAGGAGCTTCTGATCAGCTCCTGGTAATGAACTAACGCACCCGTTAGTTTAAGTACATTTCTTCACAAACTGTGGTTTCTATGTATTAAAATAGATCAAATCTCATTACCACTCTTTGCAAGAACACTTTACGTTAGCTTCATAACAAAAAAGACTGCTAATTAGCAGTCTTAAGCTTAAACTTTCTCTATTTAGTTAATTAAGAACATAATTTTTATTGGGTCTCTTGCATATTTATTTTTCAGGTTTAATATAAGGAACGATTTGTGCAGTGGCACCTACTGAAGCACCGCGGATAAAATCTTGATTCTCTAAGGCTTTGAAATTTTTTGTTTTTCCAGTGAGCATTACCCCTAAAATTTTCACTTCACCGAACTGCTTATTTTTATTTACCTTTAAAAATTCTTGAATTGTTTCATCATCCAAATTTGAATCATACTCTTTAAGACCATCGACAAAGCTTGAATATGATTCTTTAGGGTTGTCGGAAAGTTCAAACCCATAAACTGGCATACCAGCTGGCCCCTTGCTTTCATCTCTAATTGGAGATGCCATATACAACCATACAATGTTTAAATTATCAGGGATTTTTGCTTGTATTTCCTGTAACGTGTATGGTTTATCAAAGGAAATGGCAACTTCTGCAACGTGGTTCTCCATTTCCGAAACTTCCCCTAATTCATTTTGTACACCATCATAGTATTTTTTTATGGATGGATGATAAAATGTTGCTGATTTACTCTTTGTCTGTTTATCATACTCATAGAACTCTGTATCAGACCAATGAAATCCCGGTACTAACTCGTTCGTGTCAATATTGACTCGAAACCAATCATATGAACTTGTAAGAGTGCTCCATTGAACTACATAACCATTAAGATTCTTAGAACGGTTTGTAATAATGTTACCCCCAAACATCGATGAACTACTTGTTACTTGAGAGTCGATATAAATATTAGGTTCAGCAATGGCATTATGTAAAAAAAGCTTTCCGTGAAGCTTTGTAGAGCTTTTGGCTGCAAAGTAGTTACCTGTTTTATAAAAGATAGGTAAGAGAATTAGTACTACAATAATTGAAGTGATGATAATTTTTAGTAGATGTTTTCGTTTAGCCTTTTTTAAAGCATCATTTAACGAAGATTCCATCAATATGGCCCTCCTATTTTTGAGTGAATAAATTTACGTGCACGATATAATTTTTGCTTTACACTGTCTACTTGAATATCCAAAATAGTTGCAATTTCTTCATATGAAAAATCATAGTAATACTTTAAAAAGAAAATTTCTTTGTATTCTTTTTTTATGTCTTTTAATAAATAAAAAATCTCATCTTTATTTAAAACGGTATCAAAATCGCAATCGATATGTGATAGCTTTGAATAAATTTCCTCAGTTAAATAAATATTCTGCTGCTCCTTTTTCCTTTTCAAATCAATATATTGATTAAGTGATACTCTAAAAAACCAAGGACGTATATTGCTCTCTGTTAATTTATCTAATAGCGTGTAAATTTTGTAGTAGGTGTTTTGAATTATATCTTCTGCGTCTTCTTTTTTGGCTCCTCTCGCTAGTAATAGCTTGAACACTTCCTCTCCTAAATTGATAAGGTAGGAGGTTAATACATTTTCTTTTTTCATCTTTTGTCCTCCCTATACTTATACAACGAATGAGTGATATTAGATGTATACACTTAGAAGAGTTAAATTTCAATTTTTTATGAATTGGACTAAGTATATGATTCTTTTTCCGAAAATAAATAGCTTTATTATTCCTAAAATATTGTTTAAAGTAGACAACTTTAATAACCTCCCATCACAAGAGGGTACTGCATTTCTAATACAAAACTAAACAACTTAATTATCTATAAAGTAATATTTTTAACTATTTGGAAATACCTCTTATTCAACTACCTGCCCCGTTAGTGCCATAAGAAAAAGGCTGCCTCAGCAACCTTCCTTATTGAAGTAAAGCACCTGTTAGTTCATTAAGAATAGGTTTTTAAAGTCAGTCCTTTGTAATCAGAAACCATCTGAAGGAATTTTTCTTTCTCTTCTAAATACGGTAGGTGATTACTTTTTTCAAAAATATATAATTTGGAATTTTCCAAACCTGCATTTATTTCTTCAGAAAAAACAAGAGGACATTGGGCATCGTATCTTCCACAATAAACAATGGTCGGGATAGTAACCTGGTACAGTTCATTTTGAATGTCGTAGTTTGGTAAGTCATTAAAGGAATAATAATCTAGCCTTTTTTGTACTACTTTTCCACTGCTCGGTTTTTTAAAATATTCATCCCATCTTTCTATATTATATAAAGACATATTAGTCCATTCTCTGTTAGCATCCCTTCGCTCTTCAGTGGTAGAGTCAGGAGATTTTAATACGGCAAAAATCTTTTTCAGTTTTTTATTTAGTGGACTACGAGGGCTATAAATACTGCCTTCGTGTTCCATATATTTTTTAGTAGCAGTTGCTCCTCCAACTAATAGTTTTATCAGAGATTTTGGAAACATTGTTGCATAAATTAAACCAAGCATTCCTCCAGTTGAATGCCCTGCAAAGCACCATTTATTATAATTTAAAGCTTCTCTAATAGCCTCTAAATCCTTAGAGGTTTCTTTCATACTTAATTCCTCTTCTATACCTGCTTTGCAAGAGTTTCCTGCTTCTTTTAAGTTTATTAGATAAACTTTGAATTGATCTACAAAAGTGTCGGCGAAATAATAACCTAATTCATTAAACTCACTATATAGATGGGTAATACACACTGGTTCTCCTTCTCCTTGGGTAAAGATCTCAAACTTTCCACGAGATGTACTTATAAACATTCTCTCCCACATAATGGTCCCCCTAAAAACAAAATGTATATTATTGTAAATTCAACTTTTTTAGAGAAAATCCTTCCAAGTTACTGTTGAACTAAACTGCCCCGTTAGTGCCATAAGAAAAAGGCTGCCGCAGCAACCCCTGTTAATTAACTAAAGCACCCGTTAGTTTAAGTACAAATCTTCACAATTTTTTTTGAGAAATCGGAATAAGTCGCCACTCCAACTTAAAGATATCTCTTTTAGAAGAAAAAAGAAGAGAAGAAAAACATAATGACTTATGATTTTTTTTCATATTTAAATAACTGGAGTTTTTCAGTAACTTGTACTTCACCTATTTTTATATAACCTAGCTTTTCATAAAAATGGTGATTTCTTTTGTTCAAATAAGGAGTATATAAGCTCCAATCTTTTATTAACGGAAATTCAGACTCCATTAACTTGATTATCTTACTTCCTAGTCCTTTATTTTGAAATTCATTTCTTAAGAATAATTTACTTAATCTTAATCGGTTTTCATCTAAAGGGCGAATATCTATTGCTCCAATAATAGCGTTGTCTAACAATATTGTGTAATGAAAAAAACGCTCAATGTTTTCGATTAATTTTGCTTCCGTTTCATTTACAGGGGTTGAATCGTGGTCTTCATATAGAGCATAATCTTCTGCAAAAACTTCTTTTTGTATAGCTAACAACATATCTACTTCAGTTAGACTTGTTTTTTTGATGGTAATGTCCATCTGTGATGCACACCCTTTATTTTAATTTTAATGATAATTACTATTTAATATTATATTTTTTGTTTAATTGAACTGCTCCATAGTTAAAACAAGAAACTACAACTGTTTATATACAAACTCCCTATATTTTATAAAATTTTGCTTTTTATAAAAGTCCTTTGCAACACTGTTCTCAAACCAATAATCTAATTCTATTAAATCTATTCCTCGATCCTTCGCAATGTCATATATACGTTCCATAAGACTTGAACCATACCCCTTATTCCTCTTTGTATCCACTATGCTAATCTGGTGTACATAAACAGACTTATATCCTTTTTTTAATGCATTTTCTGGATATTCTCTTATCTCTATCCAAGCATAGCCGAGAGCTTCTTTGTTATCTTCTAACAAAAGGAAAACGAAACTTTCGTTATTAACAAGACTTTTGAAAACTTCATTCACATTTTCATAGTTATATTCCTTGAAATATTCAGGATATAAATTCGAATGTAAATCGTGCACATATTTGTTTAATTTAGCAACCAAGTTGAAATTCCGGGTTTGACTAATTTTCATAACAAATCCCTCATCTATCTTTCACTATTTTAAATAATTGTACCTTTTTATGTAATTTTAGGGAAATCTTTAACATTATGCTTCTAGAACTATCCTGCCTCGTTAGTGCCATAAGAAAAAGGCTGCCGCAGCAACCCCTGTTAATGAACTAAAGCACCCGTTAATTCCAAAAAAACTGAAAGTTATAGATGTATGCTAGTTTAATTTATCTTCTTTTTATCCTTACTGTATACATTAATTTTGTATGAATCATTTTTAACCAATGGTTGCATTTCTTTAGAATTCAGATATTTTTTAAGGATCTTTTCGATATTATCACCATGTTCCTTTGAATCAGGATCCGAGCTATTTAAAGACGTCCATATATCAATCCTAGGTTCTGGGTTGATGGAATATCCAGTCAACGTAACTTTATAATCCCTTTTACCAATTAATTCATCAGTAATGGAATCTAGAATCGTCATCCATCTTTTGTCTCGATCTCTTTTATCCATGTCTACTTTATTAATTTTGACTGAGTATTTCTCCTTTGTTGTTTTCTGCAGTATATTATTAATTTCTTTTTTAATTTCATCTGTATTTGTTTCGGTGTCCGGTAGGGCTATTTCTATTGTCTTATTGGGATTCACACCATACTGTAAGATGTGATACTTTTCAAAAACTTTATCAAGAGCCCTCGAAAGTACCATATCCTTCTTATACTTTTTTTCAAGCTCTTCAATGTGTTTCTTTTCTTCTTCGCTATAAGGAACATCCACGTTTTTTTCTATTTTAACTTTATAAGCATCATAATTGTTTGATTGTAATATATACTTCACAATACCTTCAATTTCACCTTTAACACTTTTATAATATTGATTAGAACCCTCAACAGTTATAGTTATCGTTTTATTGGGATAGTTAATATTAGGACCACTAAATTTGTAGCCCCTCTCGCTTAATTCTTCATTAATATTAGTACCAACCGGTTTTTTATTAATAATTGAGTTTAAGAATGGAATTTTTGAGACCACTTCTGCCATTGCAGGAGAGATGAAAGCTGAGCCAATAAATAAACTAAATAATATGACCAATGCGATACCAAAGTATGTTAACTTCCTGATCCAACTTACTTTTTTGATACGAGTTAATAGGATTGGGTTCTTATTTTTCTCTTGGGATTCCAATTTTTCAATATCAGTAATGATTCTTTTTTTCAGTTCTTGTTTTTGTGTTGTTTTCCACATTAAATCGGCATTTAACTTCTTTAAGGAACTATCAAAATCAGTATCTTCATATTGTTTTTTCATCCAAATACCCCTCCTTTATTAATTGTTTTTTCAATGCTGGAATAGCTCTAAAAAGAGTCGATTTAACTTTACTCTCAGACCAACTCAATATCTTTGCTGTATCCTCAATAGAAAAACCCTTGATTTTTCTTAAAACGATCACCTTTCGATATGTATCTTTGATTTCCCCTAAGGCTTTATATAGTTCAGATGATTCCTCTTTTATTCGAATCATTTCTTCAGGCAATGAGTTATTGTCCTTTTGCAAAAGAAATACTTCTTTAAAGAACTTGCTGGGTTTACGTTTTCTTAAAAAATCAACCGTTAAATTGTGAGCGATACTGAATAGCCATGTTTTTTCACTGGAATGCTGATTAAATGAATTATGATATAAATACGCTTTTACAAAGGTATCATGGGTCAAATCCTCTGCTTGTTGATAATCCTTAACCATCAATAAAATAAAGCTTAAAATGGATTTACTATGTTGGTCATACCAATCTGTAATTTCTTCTTTTCTGTACTCTGACAAGTTACCAACCCTCCTTTTCTTGAATGTTCAATACTTAGACGTATTAGCTAAATAAAAGTTGTGTTTTTGCATTAAAAAAATCTCTAAAAGTTTAGATTAGAGATTTTCTCGTTCTTTTATAGAACTGACGTTTATAACAGTTGTCTTAGAAATAAGATGAAAATCATGCTCCAAGCTCATGTTTTCCTCCTTAAAATAAGTTCATCGTTAGAACTAATATTAGTATTCCTTATGGAACTATCCTGCCCCTTTAGTTCCATAAGAAAAGAGCTGCCTTAAAGACAGCTCCGATCTTCAGCTAACGCACCCGTTAGAGAAAAAGATTAATTTTTCTTATCCTTTTCAAGTAAATCAATAATTCTATCAAGCTTTTGTTCGATATTTTCTGACTTGCTTGGTTGTTTGATAACTAAAGAACGAACAAGAAAAAATACACCAGAAAATATTCCAAATATAAAAATAAGGAAAACTAGTTGATATAACATATCGCCACTATTCAAATTAATTCCTACCTTTACAAGTACTGGTGTAAGTGTACCATATTTTTTAATACGTAATTCTTTAACACTCCCCTTAATGAACTAACCTGCCCCGTTAGTGCCATAAGAAAAAGAGCTGCCTTAAAGACAGCTCCAATCTTCAGTTAACGCACCCGTTAGTTGATTAATATTTTTTTATTTGTATTCTTTAATTGGCATAAAATTAGAAGGGGTTAATTCTTCAGACTCAATTACAATAGCAGTTAGTCCAGTAGCAGTTGCTGTTTCATGTCCTTCACCTTTTTCCCAAAAGATCACATCGTTAGCTTTTATATTTACTTTTAATTCATCATCACCACGAACCCATCCTTCCCCATCAACAACAATGAGTAATTGTGGAATAACAGCTTGATGGAAACCTACAATTCCGTTAGCTTCTAAATGCATACAACCAATTTGTGTAGGTTTTTCTGTTTTTACAATTCGAGACATAATGAAATTTGAATTAAAATGAGAAATATTTTTTCCTACTTCTTTGTCAAATCTATAAAATTCCAAAAAGATTAACCCCCTCATTTTACATTCTACTTTGTAAATACTACGTACTTAATCAATAGTCCTGTTTAAAATTTATTCTTTCACTAAATTGCCCCGATAGTTGCATAACGAAAAAGCTACCTTAAAGACAGCTCTGATCTTCAGCTAACGCACCCGTTAGTTCATTAAGCAAAATAAATAATTATGCCTTCTCTTTTTTTAATTTACTTTTAGCTAATTCCTCCCAATCTTCAAAGGACAGCTTATCAGTAATATGTTTTAAAGCATTAGGAACTTTAACGGAACACATCATTTCCAAACTGTTACCATCAGGGTCTTCAAAGTAAACGGAAGCATTTTCTGAATATGGCCGAATAAATGGCTCAATAGATTTTCTACTACCAAATGGCACGACTTTAACTTGAATAGAATCTAACCATTTTAAAGATTCTTTTAAATTTTCATATGAAACTCGAAAAGCAATATGTCGTAAGGAAGGATGGTATGGCGTTTGATACTCATTTCCCTCCCACAAACCTAACCAACTTTTTCCTTTTCCAATCCAAAAAAAAGCAGTTTCTTCATCACGCCATGCAAATTCCAAACCCAGCTTTTTATAAAACTCCATTGAAACATCTAAATTTTTTACAGGCAAATGTGCTTCAAATATTCCTTCTATCAAGTTCTCAACCCCTCTACAATTATGAATATATTACCGATTATAGATAAACACATGTTTTATACAACTAATCTGCCCCGATAGTTGAGAAGTTACTAGATTTTCTACCTCGTTAGCAAAAACAGCAGAACTTCCACCAAACACACTACAAGTCACCAATGTTGTACTTAAAAACAACGAACTTACTTTTCTTAACGAAAAAAAAGAGCATTAAACCTTTGTTTAATACTCCTTCTCAGCTATTTAAATCGTAACTTAATCAAAAAATGCAAAATAACGTCTAAAGTGACATTTACCCAATCCACTGCTTTACTCGTTGAATCCGGCGAGTCACCAGCCAATCCAAAAGAAAAACAAAGAGCAAAGATACTCCTACCAATGGAAATATAATACTAAAAATTACGATAATCAAAGCTAAGCCTTTTTCCATCTTGAAATTCTTTGGTTGAGGCGGTGCACCTAGTTTGTTGTTAGGTTTTCGTTTCCACCACATCAAAATACCTGTAACAACGATGAGCACGATTCCTATACAGATGATGAGCCCCACAATTTGATTTATCAAGCCAAGCTCGGATCCAATGTGAAGATAATATCCCGTGGTAATGGCCTTTCCTAGAAGACCATAATCTTTGTATCGAGAATCGCTCAGTACTTTCCCATTGTATTGATCGATATGTAATGTAGCTTCATCTGTAGATTTGGGAAGGAAAACCTGTACAGTGTAGACTCCTTTTGGAGCATCAGGGAAGTACACATCATATCCCGGATATAATTTCCGGGATTCAGCAATCCTTACGATCTCATCGATGGAAATAGAGGAAACATTCCCTTTTGCCGGTTCGGTCGACTTCGGTTTTTCTCCCCATACAGAGGCTGGAATTCCCGTACCTGTGTCTGTACCTATTTTTTGGACTTGCTGCCCCCAAAATCCAGTCCAAGGTAAACCGGTCAAGATTAAAAAAACAATACCCAATGACATGAGAAAGCCCGTCACTGCATGAATATCCCGCCAAAAGGCTCGCTTGCCCCGTTTTTGCCGGAGAATCAACCTTTTGAATACCACCTTTCGATCCTTGGGCCTCCAGAGATACATGCCGGTGATTAAGAGAATCAAGCCCCAACACACTGCAAGTTCTATCAGTAGATCGCCAACTTTACCTACCATCAATTGACCATGCAACTTCTCTATTTGAGCCATGAATCGATCGGCGTCATCTAGTTCTCCAACGATTTTTCCATTATAGGGATTGACAAAAACCGTTAGTGATTTATTACCATCAAGAATCCCCACTTCTGAAGATCGATTTCCTTCAACACCAGGCTTGTATCGTGTGAATTGACCATCTGGATGAGATTCTTTTACTTTCTCAAATTGTTTGGAAGCTGGCAACTTCTGACCTTCGGCTTGAACATAGTAATAATTTTTATATAGGAGTGGCTCGATCTGAGGCTTGAATAGATAAATGCCTCCAGTTATTGCTAAAAGAATCAGAAATGGAGCGAATACCATCCCAGCGTAAAAATGCCACCTCCAAATGGCTCCAGACAAGGAGTTTACGGTCCTACGTTCGTTATTTAGGGCAATATTCAAATTGATATCCCCTTTCTTTTCGTCTGTTTTTGATATTTGATATAACGGGGTCATACCAGCAAAGTATTGGCGGTATAAAAATGACAAAAAAATGGGGTATCACTTATTTGTACCTTTATTACCTTGTAGCTATATTTTCCGAGCTTTTTGCTTTTTTTCTTGCCATTAAACGCTTATAAAGTGGATAGCCCACCATATAATACCCGGAAAATGATAGTAGAATGAGAGATAAGCCTGCGAATGTTAGTGCACTGTATCTATACCAATTACCAAAGAAGGATCCATCATGCAAAGTAATAAGGAAAGTTGAGTAATCTGGGTTTGTAGATAACACTTTTCCCGTACTCGCATCGATTTGAACACCTTGACTGTTATTAAAGCGAATCTGGTAAACATTTGCACTTGGTCTATATTCTATTCTAAAGATATCTTCAACCGATGTTACACCTGGAAGCCCCTGAGACGTGGCAATGGACACGACCTTATCCATAGATATCGATTGACTTGGACTCGCCTCTTTCCCCGTCCTTAACTCATCAGCCACTCCGAGTGGTATCATATAAACAAGCAAGAGTCCTGTGACTGCTATGAACATAAAAAAAACAGATAAAATTAATCCTGCCCATTTATGTACTTTTCGGCTTAATTGATACAACTTTATAGATTTCGACATTTTCCCATCACACTCCTTGACTTCTTTTCAAAACAATACAAAGGCCTGTTACGAAATTTATGAATTTTTAGATTTTTCTTGCCGTTAGACGTTTATAAAGAGGTTATTCAACTTTTCTCTTAGTTGAAGCGCGCTCTTTACCTCCTTTATGTTCTTCCTCCCAGTAATCGGCATTCTTAATCCCCAAAGCTTTGGGATCAAATACCGGGTCTAGTATCCCTTGCTTTTTCTGATTTTCATAGTCTTTCAAAGTAATTAATGCAGGTTTGGCGAGTATTAAAATCGCAATAATATTTAGCCATACCGTAATCCCTAAACCAGCATCTCCTAATGCCCAGGCTAAGGTGGCTTTATTAGCAGCTCCATAGATAGATGCGGCTATAATAACAAATTTTAATATTAACATTGGCCATCTGCTGTTTTTACCACGGGTTAAGTAAGCGATATTTGTTTCAGCTATATAGTAATAAGCCATAATCGTCGTAAATGCGAAGAAGAATAAAGCAACAGCCACAAATCCTGCACCAAATCCAGGGAATACACTGTCAATAGCAGCCTGAGTAAACCCAGGACCTACTTCGACTTCTGGTAAATTATTTACCAGACGAGTGCCCTCTGCTGTTTCTGTATTGTACATCCCGGTAAATAGAATCATAAATGCTGTCGCAGAGCACACAAATAATGTATCAATATAAACAGAAAAAGCTTGAACTAATCCTTGTTGTGCCGGATGCGATACTTCAGCAGCTGCCGCCGGATGTGCCCCTGTTCCTTGGCCTGCTTCATTTGAATAAAGTCCACGTTTTACTCCCCATAAAATCGCCATTCCAATCATTCCACCAAACATAGAATCCATGGCAAAAGCACTCCTAAAAATAAGAGAAAAAATCGCTGGGACTGCTGTAATATTCATGGCTATGATAACAAGAGCTAACAGAATATAACCCAAAGCCATAAACGGAACGATGATTGTAGCAGTAGTAGCAATTCTTTTAACCCCACCAAATATAATAACAGCTAATAAAAGACCAATAACTATTCCGGTTATATTCTTATCAATTCCAAATGCAGTATCGATCCCTATCGCAATCGAATTTGATTGAACACCCGGCATAAGAATGGCAAGTGCAACAAGCATAGCTAAAGCAAAGGCAACGGCAAACCATTTCCATCCAATTCCCTTTTCAATATAATAAGCTGGACCACCACGATATTGCCCATCTTGTTTTACCTTATAAATCTGTGCAAGAGTAGATTCAATATATGCACTAGATGCACCAATGAAAGCAATGACCCACATCCAAAAAACAGCGCCTGGACCGCCGAAAAAAATGGCTGTTGCTACACCAGCGATATTCCCAGTTCCCACTCGGCCTGAAAGCGCTATAGATAAAGCTTGGAAAGATGACACTCCTGCTTCTGAACTTTTCCCTTGAAACATAATCCTTAACATTTCCTTAATTTTTCTGACCTGCACAAAACGTGTTAAAATTGAAAAAAATAATCCAACACCCAGTAACGCATAAATAACAGGAGTACTCCACAACAATCCATTTAATCCATTCACGAACTCTTCCAAAAAAATCCCCCCTCGCATTGTTCTGTAAAATCTATAAAAAACTGAGTCATATAGAAAGACGAAAAAAGTAAACGCTTTCAAAATAATTCAGTGTTAAAAACTTAAACCCTCCTCGGCTGAAGCCGTGACAAACGCAATACCATATAATACTTTTTTCGCCTCTTCAATTGTTAAAGGCTGGCCCGTAACACCTTTTTTTAAACACATAAAAAGGAGGCCATATTGACAGACGTATCCCGTCATCAATACAGCCCCCTATTTCACTAAATAACTATAGGCTTTTGATTATTTAAATGTGGTTAATTCCACTATTTTTTGCAACTCCATTAAACCTACTTTTCCTTTTCCATAACACCAATTCATTCGAGTTGTCTGCATGTTAATAAGGATTATTCCTCTTTTTCTACAAACGCGTAAGCCTGGTGTCCGATTCTTCTGCCAAACTCATCTTTTTTAATTTTCTGAATTAACTAATAACTTATCTAATTGTACGCGGACACATACTATTCAGTCAACATATTTTTTATCCAAGTGGTTCTTCATTATCTTCTAGAAAAGCATTTAGTTTAGCCTTATTGGACATATCAGACCTTGCAAGAAAAGTTACTAGAAGAATAAAGGTAATCACGTAGCTTGTATAAGGAGAGAATAAAATATCCATTAAATCACCTCGTTGACAACAACAGTTTAAAAACCTATTTTACCGTAAAAAACCAATTATTTGATTTAAATATCATTTTTCCATTCTCATTGTTTAGTATTTATTGCACAGTTCAAATACAATATGCTTGTTGAACTATCCTGCCCCGTTAGTACCATAAGAAAAATCTGCCTTAAAGACAGATCCAATCTTCAGCTAAGCACCGGTTAGTTAAAAATGACTCTCTTTTTACTTAACATTCATCAGGCTTTTCAGCAAGCACCCAAGAGATATCAGCCCCGAATTCCAACTGAACGACAGGATTAGGGAAGCCTTCTGGCACAAACTCTAGGTCGTAAGAAAAACCTATTGTGAAGTTCTTTATACGAACTGTATTAGTATCATTCCAAGTAGACATTGTACACAATTCTCCTTCTAATACTCTGCCAACTAAATGATAAATACCTATGTATGCACGTTTTCCCCATTCATTTGTAGGATAATCAGAGAGATGTCCTGGTTTGGCAGGATTAATTCCTAGTCTATTGAATACATTTGCTACGGAAGTATCTAAATATTTACAGGCTTCCACAAAATTGTTGCAGTATAGACAACTACATACCTCTATACCTTTGTTATAAAATTCTCGGGTCTTATCAATATCAACCTCTAATAACCAATTCTCTATTTTAATCGGTTGCAGCATTTCGACACCCACTTCTTTGAAATTTCCTCATACCCCTTTATTCGGTTAACATTTTAAAAATTCCTTGTTGAACTAACCTGCCCCTTTAGTTCTAAGCTGCCTTAAAAACAGCTCTGAGCTTCAGCTAACGCACCCTGTTAGCTGAAGAACTAGGATATTTCAGTTTTTCTTTTGTAAGAAGACAGAATCCCAAAACCAATAAATAGCAGCTGCTGCAAAACTAAAACCGTAATATATTTGGGTTTTAACTAAATATGTAGGTTCAACTCTAAATAACATTACATTAAATAAAAATACTGCTACAAAAGAAAGTACCGTGTAAATTAATAGATAAAACACATTAAATTTTCTCGGGCGTTTATTAAATATAATTTGCAATGGTACTGCAAAAAGTAAATATGGTATCACAACATAAAAAGAATAAATAATAACAGGCATTAACTGCAACCAAGAGGGTTCTCCACTCACTACAATTATAAAAACAGAAAAAGAGATACAAGACAAGAATAGACTAACAAAATAATAAGGTATTACATCGCTAATTTTCGATACTTTTTTACTTAATTTCCAAGTCTCCAATTTTTCTCAACCTTCCAAATGTCATGTTACTTTTTTCCATAATAATATCATTTCTTCAACTATTCTGCCCCGTTAGTGCCATAAGAAAAAGGCTGCCGCAGCAACCCCTTTAAGAACAAAATTTATTTATTAGGCACTAATAATACTGTTTTTACTTTTAAAGTAAATAAACAAATTAAATATTATTAATAGGAGAACGACAAGTTCCTACTTTTATGCCTAAATTATTATAATGTTTTTTTATGTTTATAATTGTCTGATGACGTGTAACTTCATTAATTAAATGATTTATTTTCATAAGGTCGATTGGTCTATTCATTAATAGGTCATTAAAAGTTTGTTTGATTTCCTTAGGATAAACATTTCCTACCATACTGGAAAGCCCATTACACCCCTCAATTACCTTTTCTGTGAAGTTTACATCTCCGCCAGCAAACATAATGAAATCCTCAGGTAAGCTTGTATTATTATGACGTTTAACATCGCTCTCTTCTTTAAGTCCTACAAGATTAGAATGTTTTTGACCAACAAGAGTCTTAAATGATTCAGCATCCAAGTCAAATCCTGTTCGAAAAGGATTATTATAAAGTACAACGTTTTTGGTTGTATGTTTCAGCAACTCATTAATATAGAGAATGGCTTGCTGTTGTGTCGGTTGGATATAAGGTGGGAATTGAATTAGAATTGAATTAAAAACGGAATTCTCAATCTTATCAATGAGTTTTATTGCATCTCTTGTTCTAGTAGCCGATACACCAAACATAAGTTCAACATTACTAAAATTTTGCTGATTGAAATATTCAATGATTTCCAGCCGTTCTTCAATGCTCATTGAATTTTGCTCACCTGTAGTACCAGATACAAGTAGTGACTCTATTCCGTTATCTGTTAAATATTCAACAATAGGATTAAACCCTTCTAAATATAAACTTTCGTCTTCATGAAAGGGAGTGGGAATAGCAACATTTAAATTTTTCATCAATTTTTTCCTCCAGTACTTAAATACATTAAAAAAATTAAATGGGATATAAGTGCAAATATTTCACACTTTTATAAAATATACATATATCGGTTTATATTTGAATTTCTCTTTACTTATTTTGTTGTGTAGAGTCTGTGCAAGGGCGGTAGTCATTAGCTAACAGCTTTTATTTTTTCTCCGTCTGTGTATCTTGCTTTACTATATGTCGTGGTTGAGTACCCACTGGCTCTTCTAAAAACCATGTGCCCATTGAAGCAAGAACCGGAACATCCTGAAAAGTAAAGAGAATGGCATCCTCTGTTTTCGAAGTGTTGCAATGTTCATGAGAAGACCAAGGTGGAGCTAGGAATAGATCACCCTTTTCCCATTCGATCTTCTCACCATCTACAATACTAAATCCTTTACCCTGAAATACTAAATTGAGTGCTACATTAGTATGGCGATGGGCCTTATTGTGCTCACCAGGTTTGAAAGTTTGTACTACCACATTCATTGTTGATGAAGTTCCATACGCATCTCCTGTATCCTTATGTACGAGTGATAGTGTTCCCCGTCCAGCTTCAAGAAAGTCCTCTGATACCGATTCCTTAAGTAAGGGATAAATGTCTTTCCATTTCCAAGAACATGCCCTGATCATAGGTTTCCTACTGTTTTTCAAAAAATTACTGTAGGTAATAATATCTGTTGTCTGATTACTCATTTTGTTACCCTCCTAAAATCCTTAATTCCTATTAAAAACTTAATAAGATTAAAATCAGTTTAAAATAGTCCGATTGATATTACAATTCACTTATTTGTATAATAATAATAGGTATAGCCTATGATTATAGCCCATATAATGATAGATTGTTTTATAGGTTTTATATAGACAATATCCTCAAAATTTCACACATCATTAGTATATTCACTATTACTTTTTAGATCAGGAGGATTTAGAATGGAATTAAGACAACTTAAATATTTTTATGCAGTATGCCAAGAACTTCACTTTACAAGAGCTGCAGAAAAGGTTGGTATTTCTCAACCGTCTTTAAGCCAACAAATCAGGTTATTAGAACATGAAATAGGGACACCTTTATTTGATCGAATTGGTAAAAAGACGGACCTTACAGAGGCAGGAAAATTACTTTTAAAGTATACTCAAAAAATTTTTTACGAACTAGAACAAGTAAAAACTTCAATAAATGAATTGAATGGACTTCAAAGAGGAACAATTTCGATTGGAACAGTGTTAACAGTTGAAAATTATCTCATTCCACCAACCTTACTAAATTTCCATCGTCTATACCCTGCTATTAAGATATCTGTGTTAGGGCTGCGTACTGGGGATATCCAAAAACACTTATTGGAAAACAAATTAGATTTTGGAATTGTTTTTTTACCTATGAAAGGTGATGAATTAGAAACAATATCTTTATATACAGAGGAAATGGCCTTTGCAGTACCCACTGGACACCCGTTAGAGAAACAGGATATATTGGGCTTAGAAGTGTTGCAGACAACACCTTCCATCTTACTTCCCGAAAACTATTTTATAAGACAGCTTATTAATAAGGCTTGTAAGGAATTAGATTTTGTTCCCGAACCAATCTTTGAAATTACAACCATGGAGTCTTTAATAAATATGGTTATAGAAGGAGTGGGGGTAACTATATTACCTAAACCTTACTTAGAGTACCTTAACCACCCTAATATAAAAATTATTCCAATCCTAAATTCTAATCTTGCTCGAGAAGTAGGAATCGTCTATAGACAAGATAAATACCTGTCTGCTGCTACACATAATTTTATTAATAATCTAAAAGAAACGTCACTTAATTTAAATTATAGTACTATTGAAAGCACTGATTAAAAGTTTCTCCTTTTCCGTGAATTTTGTGACCATTTGTATATTTTAAACCAAGAGTTTAAGAGACATAGGCATTCATGAGCAAGATACTATTTTTTCTATTTACTTCTAATAACATGAAATAAAGAAAATCAACGAATCCTTTGAGTGACAAAGAGTTCGTAGCTCTCTCTAACTTCCCTTTCGAGAGCAATATTTAAATAATTAGAGGGTGAATCCTTATAAGGGTTCACCCTCATTTACCCAATAATTAATATTAAATTACAGATGTTTTTTACTTTTGACTTTCAACTTTCATTAGAAAACCAAGCTTTTTGGAGTAACAGGGTCCCCTTTTCTATTTTTTCTTCCGAAACTCCTCCAAAACCTATCATAATTAAAGATGGTTCAATTTCTTTTTCATCCAGACAATAAAAAGATGGGTCGTAAACTCTTACACCAAATTTTTTGGCTTTCTTCACTAAATCTTTTGTAGACATATTATTTTTAATTCTTACTAAAAGATGAAGCCCTGCATTTTGTCCAATTATTTCAATATGTCTCCCCATATATTTGTTTAATGCATTTATAAGTGTTTGATGTTTTTTTTGGTAAACTTTTCTCATTCTTCGAATATGACTTGTAAAATGTCTTTCATTCATAAATATATATAATCCCTTTTGAATAATAGGGGAAACGGATTGATTGTAATTATCATACGTATGATTGTATACGTCTATTAAGTTTTGTGGTAAGACAATATAACTTACTCTTGCAGCAGGGGAAAAAGATTTAGAGAATGTGCCTAAATAAATAACATTATCTTCTTCATCTAAAGCTTTTAAAGAAGGGATTGGTTGACCTTGATATCGGAATTCACTGTCATAATCGTCCTCAATGATATAGCTACTGTTTTGAATTGCCCACTCCAATAATGACAATCGCTTTTGAATGGGAAGTACCATTCCATATGGGAATTGATGAGAAGGCGTAATATAGGCTACTTTTGTTGCTATCTTTTGTAGCTGTTCTATATCTATACCATCCTGTTCAAGTCGAATAGGTTTTATTGACCAACCGTGGTTATTAAATACTGATTGAGCCACATCATAACTCGGATTCTCCATAGCAACCGAACGGTCTTCGATAGAAAATAATTGGATAATAAGGCTGAGTGCGTGCTGAGTGCCAGAACAAATAACTATTTGCTCTTCTGAACAATTAACTCCTCGTGACTGAAATAAATAATTCATTAATTCTCTACGTAAACCAATATCTCCCTGTCGTTCTCCTGGATTTAACAATAGATCAGGTTCATTAGTCAAAGCTTTAGTTAAACAACGCTTCCAAATATCATGTGGGAAAGAGTTTACATCTATATCTCCGTATTTAAAATCATACTCAAATGTTTCCACCTTATTATCCAAGAGTACTTTTGGTTTGTGTTTGATTTCTTGTACTATAGAGGATAAGACAGGTTGCTCTAATGGGAGTACAATTAGACCAACCCTGGCTCTACTGGCTACATATCCTTCTGCTACCAATTGTTGATACGCACTGTCAACTGTGTTTTTGCTAATTTTTAACTGACCTGATAAATAGCGAACAGAAGGTAAAAACGATCCCTCCGGAATGTTACCATCTTCAATTTTTTGTTTTATATATTGAAATAACTGCACATAAATAGGAACGCCATTGTCCTTATTTAATAAAGGAATAAATTCTAACATATTTCCTCCTTCTGACCTCATTTAGTTTTTATAAACTGTACCTTTTATAGGTGTCAACATTGTAATAAACTCTGTATATCCACCGATTGACTTTAAAAGCTTATTGATTAAAGGACATGTATTAAGGGAAAATTTTAAATTTAATCAGTTAAGCAAATATGTTAAGACAAGGTTTACTATTTACCTGTTATAGTGTGCTAGTCCAAGGTGAGACTTTATGATTTATTGGAGTTGATTGACATGTTTGGTATTCATGATTTTACTTTATTTTTAATATCTTCACTAATTTTTATAGCGACACCTGGTATAGATGCTATGTTCGTTTTAAGTAGAAGTATTTCAAACGGAAGAGCAAGTGGTATGGCTGCATCTGCGGGTATTGCGACAGGTGCATTTGTACATACGATACTTTCTACTATCGGCTTGTCTATTATTTTATCCCAGTCAGTTGTTTTATTTACGGCTATTAAAATTATAGGCGGTATCTATTTGATATACATTGGGATTAAATCTCTTCTCAAGAAAAGTGAGGGAGTAAGTTTAAAGAATGTGTCTAATGTATCTAATAAGAAACACTTTATGCAAGGTGTTATAACAAATGTTGCAAATCCTAAAAATATTCTATTCTACTTGTCATTCTTACCTCAGTTCGCATCGACAAATAATGGATCCGGATCATTATCATTTCTCTTATTAGGTTCAACATTCGCTGTAATAGTGTTAGTGTGGTATGTATTGGTAACATACTTTTCGACTATAGCAACCAAGGCAATTAGGGATAACAAAACATTCAACAGTATTCTTAATAAAGTTTCAGGCGTAGTTTTTATAGCTCTCGGGTGGAGATTAATGGTTGCTAAGCCTAATTAAGGTTCGCCTCAAGGTTGAGATAAAGATACATTGACTAACTATAAAAATTTAAAAACGGAACCTACCCTCTATTTTTCACCTATATAATGGGGTGCATTTAAACTATCGGTTGCCTGTTTAACAGATGTTTCGCTCTAACACCATTGTAAGTTAACATAAGTTTATAATCCTTTTAATGGAAGTGAGGTAACTTCTAATTGAATCGAAAAATTATTAATTTAGCTGTTGGAAAACCTAAGGAATATAACTGGAACAGTACAAAAGAGCTTTCCGCAATAGGAAAATCATTTGTACAAGTTGTTGAGTTAAAAAAATCTGGCTTTGTTGATGATGATGTTGCAAACCATAAGTTTCATGGAGGACCAGACCGTGCAGTATGTTTGTATCCCTTTGAGCATTACTCTTATTGGGAAGAGATGTTCCAAAAAAAACTGATTCTACCGGCTTTTGGGGAAAATATTACGGCAACAGGGATGGTGGAAGAACAAGTTTTTATAGGTGATATATATGAAATAGGGGATACTATTGTTCAAGTAACACAAGGAAGGGTACCTTGTGCAACTATCTCCAAATATAATCAGGAAAAACAATTTTTAAAGAAAGTGGTTGAAACGACTCTAACTGGTTACTTTTTTCGAGTATTAGAAGAGGGGACCATTATGTTCGATTCGGAAATAAATCTTGTGGAAAAACACCCAAAAGAAATATCAGTTTCATTTGCTACACAAATTCTTTTTCATCAACAACAAGATAAAACATCAATTGAAAAAATATTGACGGTTGATGCTCTTGCGGAGGACTGGAGAAAAAGATTTTTAAAATTGTTATGATTCTTTTGTTCTGTTTTCGAAGTTTAGTTTGTGTATACCTTAATGAACTAACCTGCCCCGTTAGTGCCATAAGAAAAGAGCTGCCTTAAAGACAGCTCCGATCTTCAGCTAAAGCACCCGTTAGTCTATTTTCATGGTAGTTCATTAGGTTTTTTATTTATGATTCTCGACTATATTTAAGTGGAATTAGTTCACCAATTTTAGTTTTCTGTAACTCGCCATCTATATCTAAAACAACAAAACAATCTGGTGAATAATCGGAGATTAATTCCCTACACATCCCACACGGACTAACTACTCTTAACTCTCTATTTTTTTCATCTGAATAAGGATGTCTAACGGCAACAATTGTATCAAAGTATTTTTCTCCGTTTGAAATTGCATTTCCAATCGCGATAGCTTCAGCACATACTGTAATCCGTCCAATGTATGCTTCTATATGTACCGCAGAAACAATATTTCCCGACTTTGTTTTTAACGCTGCTCCCACATGATGCCTATCATCTTCATAGAGGTGAGTAATTTTACTTTTAGCTTCATCAATTAATTTAAAATCATTTTCTGATAAAGGATAAGTTTTCATAATTTTTTCCTCATTTTTTCTTATTTGTTTACCCACTTATATTTAAATTTTTTTATTTACAATATCTCTATATTCTAACTTAAGAAGTGTTTTTTTTATGAAAAATTTAAGATATCATCATGTTTTTACCAAAAATCCTTATTGAACTAACCTGCCCCGATAGTTCCATAAAGAAAAAGCTGCCTTAAAGACAGCTCCGATCCACAGCTAATGCACCTGTTACTTGAAGAAGAGTGATACAAAAATAAAGCCAATTATGATTATAAGAATAAGAATTCCTGTACTTTTCCATCCCATACTGCCTACAAAGTCTGGAAGACCTCCACCGTGAAGACTCCCACCAGGATTCCTTTTTAGCTCTTCTTGCCTTAATTTTTCCCTTCTTTTTTCAGGAGTTTCTTTATCTTCACTCATTTGAACACCCCCTGTGAATTAAAAAATCATCCCTTCTAAATTTTACCATTAATAACCGTTATCCATGTTGAACTATCCTGCCCCTTTAGTTCCATAAGAAAAGTGCTGATCGTCACAGCTCTTTAAAGAGCATTTGCTAATCCTATTTACTAATATCTCCTTATAAAATTACTTAACATTAATTTCTGTATTTAACTAAAATTATTTGATGTCAAATCTTTACGGCGATATACGCTTAGTACGATACCCATTAGAAACGCATTAAATAGAGTAGGCATTAAACCATAGCTAATAAACGGTAAGGATATAGAGGTGATTGGAAATAAACCTAGTGTCATTCCAACATTATAAATAAACTGGGCTACATAAAGAGCAATTCCACCTACAAGAAGCAATTTACCATAATGATTATTAATTTTATAAGATATTACTATCATTCTTGCAGTAAAAAGTGACAGAATAAAAACAAGGATAGTCGCAAACAAATACCCATAATAGTAAGTCAAACTTGCAAAAACAAGATCAGTATGTGCACTCTCAATAAACTCTTTATTTTCAGTTGTTCCAAACCATCCTGCTGTCGAAATCAGCTCTTTTAAATGCAAGTATGTATAACCTGCCCCATTTGCATAATTTTCTGGATTCAAGTACCCCAATAATCTTTCTTTCTGGTAATCCTCTATTGAAGACCAAATAAATAAGCCACCGATCATAGATAAACAAATTGGTACAACTGTAATGATAAGTGCATTTTTCTTATCTACCTTGCTCCACCAGAGCATAACGAATACCATAATTGTATATATAAAGACTGTCGAAATACTTGCTACTGTTAAGAATAAATAAAAAGAAAGTAAGAACAAACTTCCAAGATACCAAACCTTCAACCTACTATTATTGAAAAATGAAGTCCAGGAAAGAAAAAAGAATGGTACAGCCATAAAACTTTCAATTGTTATAGATCCAATTCTTACAAAAGCAGCCGCATTTATTATGGTGTTTGAAAAAAAATTAATTATTAGGAGAATGATCACTCCTATTGTGTAAAACAACCATCCTTGCTTTTCCAGTTTCCGATAATCAATCATCATCATCCCAAAAGCAACCGCAGCACCGAGAATAACGAAAATCACCTTATTTCTTAGAAAGTGATTTACATCCATAAAGCCCGCATTACCAAGGGATACTATTGGCAAGAAGCCTAACCCCATAGTTGTAACTAATAAAATAACCATCAACCAATCAATCCTTGGTCGATGAAGTTTGTTAAGTTCCTGACCAATTTTTATTGGGCTTCCCATTTGTTCAACTGCTTTGTCTTCAGCATCTATCTCATTTAAGCCTTTCTCTTTCCATGTGTTCTTAGATTTCTCTAAATGAAATTCTAATTCGGTTGCAATAAATTTCTTTGCTTCCTTTGATTTAATATGATTTGTGACTTCTTTTAAAAAGGAATCCTGTCTTTTTTTCAATTTTGCCTCACCCCTGTATCAATTCTTTTAATACAAATCTTTTATTTGTAGAATCTTTTTCTGCCTTTCGTAATATCTTTCTTCCCTTATTGTTTAATTGATAATATTTAGCTCCTGATTGATCCCAACTTGATTTTATGAAACAATTTTTTTCTAGACGGTGTAATAGGGTGTATAAAAAGCCTTCATTTCCCTCAAATCTTTGAAAACCTCTCGCCCGTAATAGGTGGGCTAATTCGTATCCTGTTTTTTCATGGATGAGAAGTTGTAAAGCTGCTAAAAAGATGTCTTCTTTACTTTCGTATTGTTTATTGATTTTTTCGTGAACCTGCTTGCGATGCTTCTCTGAAAAATTCAACTGTTTAAATGTAGCTTTTTCCATTGATTTTTTTAGTCCTTTTAACCGATCTTCCATATAATTATTCCTCCAATCCTACTTTTAAGAGTTCTTTGGCTCTTCTAAGCCTTGTTTTAACAGTGTTTTCCTTCACATCTATTACTAGAGCAATTTCTTTGATTGGCAATTCTTCAAAATAAAATAGATAGATCACTTCTCTATATTTTATTGGTAAATTCATTACTGCAGAAGCAAGTCTATGATCCTCATCATTTTGAATAACAGTCTGCTCCACGCTTTCTTTTTGAATCCCGGTATAAGCAGATTCATTCTCTGTAATGATTACATTTTTGTTATACCAGCTTTTTAAATAGTCCTTACAATGATTAATAGCAATTCTCCACAACCATGTTCTTAACTTTGATTTTCCCTTGTAGGTATAAATGGACTTGTAGCATTTTACAAATATATCTTGGGTTAAGTCCTCAGCGACCTCTTTATTATTTACATATGAATAAACAAGTTGTAATATCTCCTGTCCATACTTGTTCATAATCTCATCTATAAACTTTTCCTTATCTTCTAATTCAAACACCTTTGCTGTTAATTCATCCACATCAAGTTCCTCCTCCCCAATTATTAGACGACTTGCTCCATTGAAAAGTTTTTTATAATTTTCTCAAACGAAAAACGGCTGGCAATTGCCATACCGTTTTGTTAATTATCATTCGTCTTCTTTGTTGAACTAACGCACCTGTTAGTTTAAGTACATTCCTTCACAATGTAGTTTGTTAAAGGATAAAGAAGTATCATTCATAAAATCAATTACACTTCATTTTAAATACATCAATTTTTTCGTATATATCATCAGAAACAGTTTCAACATAAGTCCATCCTCTATTATATTGAATTGACCTTGTTCAAAGGGCGATACATATTAATATGTATCGCCCTTTTACTTCATAATAAAACTCCTTATTCAAATACAACCATTTCTCCGACATCTATAAACCCAAAGCGCTTATAGATATTTTTCCCATCCTCTGATGCTTGTAAGACAACAGGTTTTTGTTTATCTTTTGTTTGAGTAAGAAGGTATTGAAACATTTCACTCCCATATCCTTTACCTCTAAATGTTTCTTTTGTCATAACATCATAAATACCATAACTTTCTTTGCTATCTATTAGTAAAGCAGTAGATACAGTTAATTCACCGACGCGTCCAATAAACATTTGAATTTCTGAACCCAAATTTACTTCAGAAAACTTATTAAAATAATTTTCTAACGCATCTTTTTCTGGTGTACCTTCAAATAGGCTCATAAAAACCTCACTATATTCCTTAAGTTCTTCAAAATTTCTCACATGAGTAATCATAAGCTGATGGGACTTTCTTTGACCAACATTAAGAGTATTTTCAAGTTTCATCATTACATTACGTTCTGCTTCTTTTAGGTTGTATTCTTGCATCAGGTCTTGCCAGCCAGCGTTCAAATACCGGGAGTCAATCCATGTACTAAAGGGATATTCTTTAAGAGACATATTTTCGATGCTACTTCTAATATTAAATGCATTTTTTATATGTGAAGATTTCGGCAAAAGTACATTGAATGTATCAGTGGGTATTTCTGTATTCGCCAAAACGAAATCTTCTTCTTTGATAAGCTTTCCATTAACCGCATGAGTGAATATTCTTATTTTTTCTTCAAGATTGTTTATAACTAATTGCTGATTTGCAATCATTTCTTTGCTCCTTCAAATTAAATTCAGCGCGCGCTCTTTTTTATTATAGGAGCAATTCAATTATAATAAAACAATGTTCACAGTTTCTATATCCTCCCATAATTTTCAGAAAACTTAAAGCGCACTTGTTTATTTACTCCACAATCTGGTCGATTGTTGAAAGAATGACTCGCATTCTTTAAACAACTTTATTATTTTTTAAACGACTTTATTGTAAATTAAACAACTTGATACAAAAATAGTCATAATCAAGGTTCGAATAAGTTACGCTTCTAGAACTATCCTGCCCCGTTAGTTGAACAAGAAACCCTCCATAACTTTTGAGTTATGACACTATTCGGAAATTAAAAAAGCCGATTTCCAAGTAGGAAATCGACCTAAAATAAATTTATTAAACGCACCTCATTAATTGGTTAAAATATCAAAAATGAAAACTAAAATAAAAACAGAAATCAAACTCAACCAGCCTACTTTTTTTGTAACCGATTTCTGAAGGAATTTGATTTTAGATACAATAAAGAGAACACTAAAAAGTACAGCAATTATACATACTGCTTTAAGCCAAAAAGAAATACCAATTATATCAAGATACGGAGGAAGGAAAGTTAGTACAATAAAAATTGAACTCCCAAACGCTACATTTTCCCATTTCAATTTTTTTAACCACCTTATTATTTCTAAGTTTCATTGCCATCTCTATTATAATCGAGCCCTTAATCAGCTATAAACGATTTTTTATCCTATTCTTTTAAAGTCATTATTCAACTAATCTGCCCCGTTAATTGCATAAAGAAAAGCTGCCTTAAAGACAGCTCTGATCTTCAGCTAACGCACCCGTTAGTTTAAGTACAATCCTTCACAATCTATTCTCAGTAAAGTAATTTCCTATTAGCCTGATAACTCAAGCTTAATATTCTTTGCTATAATAAAATTAGTAAAAGAAATGGACTAGGGGTGAACATAATGTATTGGACTCCATTATTTGAAAACGATGTACCAAAAGTACTCTCCCAATCTTAACGGAGAGAACTTTAGAATAGTTATTTCTCTCCGTTAGGGCAACAAGCCTAAAAAAAATACGGAGGGTACAAACATGAAAAATACACTAATAGGTTCATTGTTTTTAATTTTAGCTTCAAGTATTTGGGGAGGTATGTATGTTGTCGTAAAAGTAGTAGTGGCAGTCATACCACCATTAGAACTTGTATGGATACGTTATCTTATCGCACTTGTTGCGTTAGTATTCATTGGATTTGTTACTAAACAAAAATGGAAAATTAAAAGGAAACATATAGGGATAATAATTGTTATTTCGATTGTAGGATACGTCATTTCTATTGTTACTCAAGAAACGGGTACAATGCTTTCTACTGCACAAATGGGAGCTATTATCACTTCTACAACACCTGCCTTTATGGTTGTGTTCGCTAGTTTAATTCTTAAAGAACGTTTAACTTTTAAGAAAACTATTTCTGTAAGCTTAGCCACTATTGGTGTCATTATTATCGTTGGAATTGATGATATTAACATGTCTAGTATGCTAGGAGGCATCTCGCTTATTATCGCTGCATTAACTTGGGCTTTAATGTCTGTACTTATAAAATGCCTGCCTAGTGATTATTCGCAGATTGTGGTAAATACCTATGCTACTTTAATTGCTTTTGTTGTTCTAACTCCTTTAGTCATCACAAGATTACCTAAAATAAATATTAACGAATTATTAGATCCTACCATATGGGGAGGGTTGCTATATTTAGGGGTAATATCAACAGCTATTGCATTTCTATTGTGGAATCGTGGTCTACAAATGCTCAATGCCTCTGGTGGAGGAGTTTTCTTCTTTTTTCAACCTGTTGTTGGAACATTATTAGGTTGGTTGATATTAGGTGAAACCATTAGTATCACCTTTTGGGCTGGTTCTTTCTTAATTCTTTTAGGAGTACTAATTGTTATTAAAGATAGACAAGAAGAACAGAATCAGAATCAATCAAATCTCAATATATAAAAGAATATACTCAAATAGATGGAGGAATTAAAATGGCAATTTTTGGCGATTTCCAAAAAATAGATATGCGTGTGGGAGAAATTATTAAAGCAGAAGCGTTCCCTAAAGCAAGAAAACCAGCATATAAATTATGGGTTGACTTTGGAGAAGAAATAGGAATTAAACAAAGTAGTGCTCAAATAACAGATTGTTATAGTTTAGATGAACTAGTTGGTAAGCAAGTATTAGGAGTAGTTAATTTTCCGCCTATGAAAGTTGCTGATTTTAGTTCAGAAGTTTTGGTGATGGGGACTTATTCGGAACAAGGTGTTGTTCTAATAGAACCTCAACAAAGGGTTAAAAACGGAGACCGATTAGGATAAGTCCAAAGAACACAAATGATACATTCATTTGTGTTCTTTTTTTCCCCTTCTTCCACTAACCTGCCTCTTTAGTTGCATACAAAAAAGCTGCCTTAAAGACAGCTCTGATCTTCAGCTAACGCACCCGTTAGTTTAAGTACATTTCATCACAATATTGTGTGTTCATTCCAATTAAATGCCGGATTGGTTCCAATAACGACAGTAGCGTCCAACTCAGCGTCTCTAACCACTTTTGTGGTCAACCCAGCCTTGGCAAACATATCAAAAGTTTGTGGTGCCTGCATTTCGCTCGTCTCTATCAATAGGTGTCCACCCGCAGCGAGCCAATGAGGGGCTTCTTCTACTACTCTTTGTTGAACTTTAAGCCCATCTTCTCCTCCATCTAGCGCCACCTTTGGTTCATAAAAGCGAGCCTCCTGCGGAAGCAGCTTGATTGCCTCAGTAGGAACATAAGGTACGTTAGCAACTAGGATATTTATATGACCTTTAATGGATTGTGGTAAAGCCTTATACAAATCACCTTTATAAATATGACCCCTGAATTCAGATACGTTTCGTCTTGCACATCGTATTGCGACAGGGTCGATATCAGCACAGTACAACAAAATTTCTCCCTGAGCAACAGCCAGAGCAGCACCTACAGCGCCTGAACCACAACAGAGATCAACGACGACATCACCAGAACAAGAAAGTTTTTCAGCCTGACGAACAAGAAATTCGGTACGTGGGCGAGGCACAAAAACTCCCCGTTCCACTTCTATCCGAAGACCACAGAACTCTGCCCAGCCAATTACGTATTCAAGTGGCAAACCATCTGCTCGTATTTCAACCATTTTATTTAGGTCCTCTAGAGATAGTGCCTCTGAAATAAGCATTTGAGTCTCAGCTTCTGCAAAAACACAACCGGCGATTCTAAGCTTGTTGATAATAGATTTTTCCGTATTTTTGTCCAAAAAGATATTTATTTGTTTTTCTATCTCTATCACCCTTTTAATTTTGGTTTATCTATAATTCGTTAATAATGTAAAATATCCTTCTTCAACTATCCTGCCCCTTTAGTTCATTAAGCAAAAAGGCCACCAAATGGCAGCCCCGGTTCTAAACTTACGCACCCGATAGTTCAACAACATACTCTTTCGTAAAAGAAAAATGAATCGGGCGGCTTTTTGGGGTTCGATTTCCCAAAAGAGTGCCCTAAAGCTTCTGCCCTACTAGCTTTATTCTGCCCTAACTACGCTTTCGAAATTACTTTTGTGAGATCCGTCACAAAAAGGTTTATTATCGGAAAGTCCACATCTGCATAGGGAAAAGGCTTCTTTTGTTTCAATTTTATTCCCTTCACCATCGACTAGCTCTACATTCCCTGATACACGTAATGAACCATTATCATTAACTTTAATAGTAGCTATAATAAATCACCTCTTTTTTTAAACATTTTTGCCATGGGGGAATAACTTTAAACGATAAATAAGTTCTACTTCCTCAATATTATTTGATTGACATCCTGCAATTACCAAAAGAAGAAGTGTTATACCAATAAAAACACACCACATTTTATTGACAGTTTCGTTCATATCAGTTGCATAAAGAAAGAGCTGCCTTAAAGACAGCTCTGATCCTCAGCTAACGCACCCTATAGTTAAATTAGAATAGTGGTATTTCAATTCCCATTTATGTCATTGAAGATATATAAACCTACACCCAATATAAAAATAAGAATAAACACAATCCACTTTGTATAATACCAGCCCTTTATTCTATCAATAACCACAAAAAGAGTAATAGTAATAGTAATAGTAATAATAATAGTAGATACACCCAATGCTGTCCATATGTTCCTATATTGGATAGGAAGTAATTCAGTTAATAGATAAACACTTCCAAAATAAAACAAAATGAATGGAGGCTGTTTCCTTTTATATTTTTCAGTTCGTTTAGGATATAATTCCATTTACTCTTGGACACCTCAACTATAATTCCTAAAGTGATAAAGTTCAATTAACAGTTCCATATGAAAAAGCTGCCTTAAAGACAACTCTGATCTTCAGCTAACGCAGCATTTAGCTGAACAAGAATTATCATTGATACTCATTTAATTTTTGAACAGAAACGTAATTAGTTTTAGAGCTGTTGAACAAAACAACTTCATTATTTGATAACCACTTTAGTTCCCCTAAGTGTCGTCTAAAAAGTAATTCATCTGGCTTCTCAGATGCCACCAGTTTTTTTTCTATTTCTTGTCCGTTTTTATCCTTGACTATCAAATATATTTCACATAGATATAGACTGTGCTTTATAATAACTTCAGCTTTATAGTTGCGATTTGGGCTACTCTTTGGTTTCTTCCAAACATAAATAGTTTTGTAACCAGCTTCTTTCACACAATTATAAGCATCATCGAATGGAGTGCTTTCCCAGTTATTCAGTTTAACCACTTTATCAATACCTTGCTTAAATTTATCTAATATTACTTCTTTTTTCTCTTGGTCATCTAGTTTGAAAAATTCAACTACATCATAAAGAATTTCCACATCGCAAAAACCATCTATAATAGTTAAATTCGGCTTTGGATTCTCCTTTACACAGAAGATATTGATTTGTTTAATTTCAGTTGTATGAAACTTTGAGAAACATCTTTCGTAAAGAGATGTTATACATCTTGATTGAAAAGAAAAGTTTTTATCTACTTCTACAATTCCTTCATCATCAACCGAATATAAGAGAAAATGTTTTAACATCATTATATTTCATCACCTATTGATAGTTTCTAGACAAAGTATTGTTATTCCTTCTTCCACTATCCTGACCCTTTAGCTCCATAAAAAAAAAGCTGTAAACTGCCCCAATCAATCTACATTCTTTAACTAATGCGACACGTTGAAGAACAAATCTAGTTTTTACTATTTCGACTATAATAAAAAGAAATGAGAAGATAAGTAACATAGAGGCAAGATATAAAAAATATTATAAGTTCTATATTAACTGTTCCAGTCTTAAACCTAATAGTTAACGCAGCTAAAATGACTGCTATAAGACAGGCGATAAAACCTTGAGACCGGGCAAATGTTAACCGAGGAACCATTTATCTTCATTACTTGGATAAGTTTGATTTACTAGATAAAATCATTGAAGAACATATTAATCAACTAAGGATAATGTGCGAATCAGCAGCTGAAATGGATTTATATTTTGTAGAATCGAATATAGGCTGGTTCGAATACTTTGAGAGCAACTATTCATTCTTTTCAACGTTGTTAGCAAGTAGTAAAGCATCTTCTTTTCGTAGTCGGTTCCAAGAGCTTCTCATCGAAGAAATGAAAAATGATATTGACACAACAAAAGTGATAAATCGAGAATTGAATGAAGAGGTTATACTTCAATTTATTGTTACATCTTTTGTAGGAATTGCGGAATGGTGGATCATAAAAGGGATGCCTTATCCGCCTCGTGTTATAGCAGTACAACTAGGGATTTTGATAGACAGGAATCTATAAGTTTCCCCAAAGCTATTTCAATAGTGAACAGAATCGTAAACAGTTAGTGATAACAAAACGTATAACGTGGACTGTAACTTATTAGGTGGCGAGTGGACTAAGATGAAGAAGAGAGTAACTGAAGTGTCTGAAAGGTGAGAAAGGGATAGTTTCGATGATGGTTAAAAAAAGTTGTTAATAAAGCTAGGTATTATTTGCAACTAATTATAAACAAATAAGAAAAGCTGCCTTAAAGACAGCTCCGATGTTCAGCTAACGCACCCTTTAGTTTAATTAAAACAGAGAAACACTATAAAAATGTTTCTCTGTTCGGATTATTGCCCCTGTTAGTTCAACAAGGGCAATAAGTCTATTTAAAAGATCGTGATACTAACGTTGAATATTTTTACGAATAAAAAGTAAATCTCAATTTATAAAGAAGCACCGTTCAGAATATGAACGGTGCAACATGTGTTGTCGATTAAGAGTTTAATATTTGTAAACGATAAACATCTCGTTTTTCGAGTAGCTGCTCTGTTTGTTGGCTACAATATTTATAATGATCAGTGTGAATATGAAAGGCAAGTGCCTTTTCATCTTTCCATCTTTCGTAAAAAACAAATGTGTCTTTATTTTCAACAGATTCATGAAGAGAATATTGAATACAGCCATCCTCGACTCGAGATGCTTCAACCAAATTTAATAACTCAGTTCTAAGCAGTTCACCTTTCCCCGATTTAGCTTTTAAAACTGCATTGATTATAATTTCGTTCATTATTCTCCCTCTCCTTTACGTATCAATACACATTCTCTACTTCTTTTTTTAAAAAATGAAGTTCAGAACACTCACTATTGTTTCTTTTTATCAAAAAGTAGCCATAATAGTGTAACAATCGCTGCAAGCATAACCATTAAGAATCCATACAAAGGTGTATGTGCTAACGATTGATGGCGAATAATAAAGCCTCCAATATATGATCCTAAAAATATTCCTATGTTGAAAGCGGAAATATTCAATGCTGAGGCCATTGTAATAGCTGAAGGCACATATTTTTCAGATAGTAGTACAGCATATAATTGCAACCCTGGAACATTCATGAACATAAATAGACCCATTATCAGTACCATAATTAATCCGATAATCGGTGATTCAAGAGCGTAGCCAATGCCAAGTAACGCTAATGCAAGACCAACAAAAATAATAAAAATTGAACGAAGCGGATTTTGATTAGCGAAATGGCCACCTAGTGTATTACCAATAGCTACGCAAATACCATAGACAACTAATATAATGACTACCACATGTGGTGAATAACCCATATATTGTTCCAAAATAGGTGAAACATACGTGTAGACAACGAAGGCACCACCGTATCCAATTGCTGTAATGAAAAGTATTAATAACATTCGAATATTGCCTAATACTTTACCGATATCACGTAAAGAGATTGGATTACCTTTCGATAATTGGTTGGGTACTAAAAAAGCATTACAAATTAAACCGATAATCCCGATAATGACGATAAATATAAACGACATACGCCAGTCTGTTACTTGTCCAATAAATGTACCAAGTGGGACACCAGTCACAGTAGCTAATGTTAATCCTGTAAACATAAAGGCAATAGCACTTGCTCGTTTATTTGGTTCAACTACCTCTGCCGCTATGACAGAAGCGATGGACATAAACACACCATGTGATAATGCTGAAATAATACGTCCTATTAACAGGATAGAGAAAATAGGTGCTATAGCTGCGGTTAAGTTCCCAACTATAAAAATGGTCATAACAAGCAATAAAACTGTTTTTCGACTAAGGCGAGATGTTAAGGCTGTTAATAATGGAGCCCCAACAGTGACGCCGAGTGCATATATAGAAACGGTTAAGCCTGCTGTGCTTAAAGATATACCAAAGTTGTCTGTAATTAATGGTAAAAGCCCGACACTGATAAATTCAGTAGACCCAATACCAAATGCACTGATTGCAAGTGCTAGTAAAGTTAATTTAGCACTTGGCTTTTTTGATTGTGACATACTACTAATATCTCCTTTGATTTTTTTTATCATGTGTAGTAATATTCATACATAACTAAAAGATATGTAGGCTACTTTTGGTTACTTTTGAATATTACGGGGGTTACTATGCAAAAAATTTATAATATTGGTGTTGAAGCTACGCTTGAAGTCATTGGTGGTAAATGGAAACCAGTCATTCTTTGTCATTTAAACCACCATGGTAAGATTCGAACAAATGAATTTCGAAGATTGATTCCAGGAATTTCACAAAAAATGCTCACAAGTCAATTAAGAGAGTTAGAGCAAGATGGATTAATCCTTCGAAAAGTCTTCAATCAAGTACCGCCGAAAGTTGAATATTCCTTAACGCCCTATGGACAAGGAATGGAACCTATTCTGAACATGCTTTGCACTTGGGGCGAAAAGCATGTTGAAGTATTACAGGTTAAAGGCGAAGATGTAATTTTAAAACAACGTGATGAAATAGCCATGCAGCAAACATCGTAATGAGAGGAGAAAGAGACTGTCAAACACAAGACAGTCTCTTTTCCTTTTAATGCTTATAGAGCAAAGTCGTATTCATCTGGATTTGGTCCAACACGTTGTTCAAGATTCATCGCATTGATCATAGCTATTTCTTCGTCTGTTAGATTAAAGTCGAAAATATCGGCGTTTTGCATCATGCGTTCTCTACGCACAGATTTTGGAATAGTGATAATTCCGTTTTGTACATCCCAGCGCAAAATAACTTGAGTGTTTGATTTTCCATATTTTGTTGCGATTTTAGAAATAGTTTCATCTTCAAGAAGCCCACCTTGCATTAAAGGTGCCCATGCTTCAAGTTGAATTTGGTGATTGTCACAGAATGAACGAAGCTCAACTTGTTGCAAGCGTGGGTGGAATTCCACCTGATTCACAACAGGTTTAATACGAGCAAATGATAATAAATTTTGTAAGTGTGAAACAGTAAAGTTACATACACCAATTGCTTTAATCTTTCCTTGATCATATAGGTCTTCTAGCGCTTTCCAAGATTCAGCATATTTATCTTTACCTGGCCAATGAATAAGATAAAGATCTAAATAATCTAACCCTAGTTTTTGTAGGCTCTCTTCATATGCAGCAATGGTTTCATCATAGCTTAATCCGTCATTCCATACTTTTGATGTAATAAACAGGTCTTCACGTCGTAAGCCAGTAGATGCTATCGCTTGTTTAATACCTTCTCCTACACCTGCTTCATTGCCGTAAATAGCAGCAGTATCGATGCTTCGATACCCAACCTCAATAGCGTTTTTAACCATCTCAGCAGTAGCATCATTCTCTACTTGAAAAACACCCAAACCCATACCAGGCATTTGTAGGCCGTTATTTAATGTGATTGTATCTTGTAAATGATTAATCATGTTGAATCCTCCAATTGTTTGATTGCTTATTGCTCCTTTATTATGATGCCTCTATAGAGTAAAAAAAAGTACGCACATTTATGTTACATAGAAACGTTAAGGTAACTTTTGTGAGTTGACAAGGGATAGAGGCACCTAAATCTCTATTTCAATGTCAATCACCATCTTTTTATCAGCATTTCACTAATTATATAACCAAGAAAACGTGGGCAAACTAGTTTCTTATAGAACTAAACTGCCCCTTTAGTTCCATAAGAAAAAGCCGCCTTAAAGACGGCTCCGGATATTCATCTAACGCACCCGTTAGCCATACATGAAGCGCAAAAATCAGAGCTTCACCACACACAGAGAATGAAAATTGGCCTCTATGTCGAAAATGTTTTAATGGCTGGCGAAGAAGGTCGTTGAGCCCATCCGTTAGTCTGACTCCGACGACCACGGTGTACCACCGACTGTCGCGCCCTTTATGGGTAGCACTCATGGGAGATTAATCCTTTTTTGGTCGTCGCGCTAGCCTCTACTTAATTTGCTATGATTGGAGGTTTTTATTTAACGATTTACCAAACTCAATCAGATCACTCATAAGGCTCAGCCCTTTTTTAAAAAGCGTTTTTACTGGGTCTATTTGTTGTGCTTTTTTCTGGATTTTGAGCTTTTTTTATTTTCATGGGAGTTCATAAAGGATTATTGTACAGTTGACACAAACTGTGCGGTAAACAGTAAATTAACAAAAAAAATACTCCTAAGCAGGAGTATGAGTATCTTTAGAAATAAGGTTTGTAATTACTTTTGCAGCTTCAGCTAAATCGCTATAAGAATCTACTATATCCCTATCAGGATAAGTTAATTCGAAAATTTGTTGTGAATTATTTGTTAAGCATCTTAATTTTAAAATGCGAATTCCATTAAAAGAAAAAGTATGGGTAATATCTACTTCGCTAAAATGACACAATGATGAAAGTAGATTTTTCACATGTTCAATTGTCATACTAGTCTCCTTTCCATAAATGGGAAGTGACTAATAAAAGTCAGGTAGGACCCAAATATCTATTACTTTCTCTTACTGTAACATTAGAAAGTTTGAATGTATATTCTTATCATGTTACAAAAAGTTACAAGAAATAGTACCGCACAGTACGAATACACTGTGCTTGTAGAACTAACCTGCCCCGATAGTTCCATAAGAAAAAGGCTCCCTTAAAGACAGCTCCAATCTTCAGCTAACGCACTCGTTAGTTTAAGTGAATATATTTACAAATGTTAACCAGACAATGCGCTTGAATTTTTAGTCCCTCGATCGAAGTTATTTTCTCTAATTATGTTCTAGAGTTAATAATTAATTGTCTTTCACCAATTTAGGTTTTTTATAATGTTTTTTCTCTCTTTGCATATCTTTTATGACTGATTCTCCTTCAATATCTATATTGGGTAAGATTTTATCCAACCACTTTGGCAAATACCAAGCTGAATTCCCTAATAATGTCATAACGGCAGGAACTATAGCCATTCTCACAATAAAAGCGTCAAAGAGAACACCAAATGTAAGGGCTAACCCCATTGACTTTAAGATTGGATCTGGAGCCAGCATAAATCCAGCAAATACAGCCATCATTATTAGACCCGCAGCCGTAACTACTTTACCACTTTCTTTTATACCTACCAATATTGCTTTACGAGCATCCCCAGTATGTGTAAACTCTTCACGTATTCTACTTACTAAGAAAACTTCATAATCCATTGCTAGTCCAAACAGTATTCCTACAACAATAACCGGTAAAAAATTCAAGACAGGACTTGCTGTAGGGAATCCAAATAAATTGATTAGGTTTCCATCTTGAATAACGAATACAACGAAGCCTAATGTGGCACCTAGAGAAAGGATAAACCCTAATACAGCTTTTAGAGGTACAAGGAGCGATCTGAACACAAGAACTAAAAGTATATACGCAAATCCTACAATTATTAAGGAAAATTTCAGAACTGCATCGTTTAATTTTTGCGAAATGTCTATGTTAACCGCTGTTGAACCTGTTACTAACAATTCTATATGATTTTCTTTTTTCATTTCTTTTGATTTATCTCTAATTTTTTGAACTAAGTTCTTTGTCTTAGAATCGTTAGGTCCGGTTTTTGGGGTGATGGAAATCATGTATACTTTACCAGACGGACTTGAGATTGCTGGACCAACACTTTTAACATTGGATATATGACTTATCTCCTCTGTTGCCTCAATTATGGCTTTTTCATGATCCTTCGATTGCTTATCCACTTTAGCTACGACTACCAACGATGCATGATATCCTGGGCCGTAAGCTTCAGTCAGCAAATCATAGGCTCTTCTTTCGGTTGTTTCATCTGATTTTGTACTGTTGTCAGGCAATCCAAGTTCCATATAAAAAAAAGGAATACTTATAATTGAAAGCAAAACCACTCCAAATATAGTAACCAATATAGGTCGTTTTGTAACAAACTCTCCCCACTTGTTAGATCCTTTTTGTTTTTTATCGCTTGATGATATTCTACTTAAAAATTGGTTTTTTTGAGAAGAACTAATTTTTGGTCCAATAATGCCTAATATAGCTGGTACTAAGATTATTGCGATAAGAATTGCAATTAATACACAGACCGCGGCTGAAACACCCATCATTGTTAAAAATGGAATGCCTGCAACGGATAACCCTAAAAGCCCTATAATGACAGTTATACCCGCAAATACAACAGCACTACCTGCGGTTGCAGTGGCTAGTGCAATCGATTCTTGAATAGAATGATTTTTTTCTACTTCCTGCCTAAATCTTACAATAATGAATAAAGCGTAATCGATTCCTACTGCAAGTCCTAGCATCGCTGCTAAAGAAAGCGATACAGAAGTAATATCAAAAAAGCTTGTTCCAATAATTATAGTCATTAATCCAATACCGATTCCTATTGCAGCTGTCATTATTGGCATTCCAGCAGCTAAGAACGAGGTAAGTGTAAGAGCCAATACCAAAAAGGCTATAATTACACCAATTACTTCTGTAACTCCACCAATTTCCATTTCTGAAAAAGCAACATTCCCAGCTAGTTCTGTCTGGAGATCTGCTTCACGTGTTTTTTCTATTTGTTCCAATATCTTCTCTTTCGAAGCTTCTGTGACTTTATCTGCAGCTACTTTGTACGTTACTGTAGCATATCCTATTTTTTTATTCTCACTTAAATTACCTAACTCATTTGGAGTTACTGTAGTTGCCACAGCATCGTCCTTCTTTATTTCATTTAGAGTTTCAGTAATTATCAGGTTTATTTTATCAGACTCTAATGTTTCATTTTTTGGAGCCTTAAATACCAATTGTACCTGTCCTCCTTCAGTATTTTCAGATGATTGAAATTCTTTATCAAGCAGTTCTCCAGCGTTAGCAGATTGTGTATTAGGTATAGACATATCTTCACTAAAAGATGGCTCCATTCTTAAAGCTATGATAGCTATCACTAAAAGAAATCCTATTGTACCACCTAATACCTTTTTTCTATTTTCTGCTGCCCAGTTGCCTAATTTATATAGAAACTTTGCCATTTTTTTATCTCCTTCCGATTCTTAATAGAGCTTTTGTAAAGCAACTCACTAGATACAAACTTTATTTTAGACGAAAAAAGATAAAAAAAAATCGTACGGATGGGCAAGCTCCAATGTACGAAAGGGCATAATTCTATATATTGATTAATCCTTGATTTAAAGCAACAGTTACTGCTTCCATTCTATTAGATACATTAAGCTTATTAAAAATATTAGTTAAATGGGCCTTAACTGTTCTTTCTGCAATCCCCAAATCAAAAGCTATATCTTTATTTCGAAATCCTTTGGCTGCTGCTTGTAATATAAATAGCTCCTTTTCTGTTAAATTTGTATTATAGGGAGTAACTTCACGTTCTTTATTTTCTTTTTTGTTTATTATTTTCATCATAATCTCTGGTTGTATTAACGTTTCGCCTCTGATTGCTGAATCTATAGTGCGAAATAAGACTTCCCTGCTAGTATCCTTTAATAAGTATCCTTTTGCACCTAGCTCTATTCCTTTTAACATCAATTCATCTTCATTATAAGTAGTCAAGATAATGATAGGAATGGAAATTTTCTGATCATTAATCGCCTTAATTGTATCTAAACCACTCATAATTGGCATATTCAAATCCATCAAAATAACATCTGGACGTTGATTTTCAATAATCTGAAGAGCAATTTGACCATTTTCGGCTTCACCTAGAACATGGTATAAATCGTTTGTTTCTAAAATTAATTTCAATCCTTCCCTAACCACCATATGATCATCCACAATCAACACATTATATTTCATGAATATCCCTTTCCATTTAAAGGTACTTTCACATAAATGTTTGTACCCTCGTCATGATTACTCTGAATATTTATATGACCTCCAATTAGGCGAACACGTTCATGTAAGCCAAGTAAGCCATATTTACCAGGTTGTTTACCTATTAATTTATCCGAAAATCCTATTCCATTATCTTCCATTGCTATATACAATAATTTATTTCCCTCATTTAGTGTAATTTTTGCTTTTGTAGCTTTTGAATGCTTAGCTATATTAGTTAAACCTTCACTTATGATATAAAGACTATGTTCGCGTATTAAATTATTTAATTTATAAATAGCCTGAATGTCATATTCTACTGGAATGGAAGTTGCTTCTGAAAATTTATTTATCTCATCAATTACTGCTTCTCTAAAATCTTTTTCGCCTAAAGATTTTAATCTTAAATTGTCAATAGCTACCCTTGAATCACGCAATGTCTTACGGGCATGTTCCATAGACATAAGAATGATTTCTTGTGATCGCACAGCATTCCCTTTATGTAAATGTGACTCCACCGCCTCTAGTTGCATAATTAAACCTGCTAAACCTTGTGCTAATGTATCATGTAAATCTCTTGCCATCCTCTGCCGTTCATTTGACAAAGTTAGCTCTTCTACTTTTTTGTGTGCGAATTCCAATTGATTCAAATAGTATTGCATACGAATTCTAGCATTAACCTGCCTATTGTAAATAATTGAGTAAAAACTCACAATTATCAGTATAAAAAAGAATATGGGGATAAACTTAGGCAATTCACTAAGATCATAATTAATGATAATAGCTATGCAATATAGAATATAGAAAAGAGAAAAAACAAAAACGACTTTAAATGTTTGATGAAATATAGTTATGCTTTGAGCTATCAAAATTGGGAGCAAACCTACTAATAGTACAATTGATCCTTTTGGTAATATGAAAGATGCAATAAAAATAAGCAAGCCTTGTATTATAAAATAATAAGTGTGCTTATGTTTAGTTAATGTATCTGAAAACCAATAAAGTAAAATATGAATGGCAATAATTATCGCAACTATAAAAAAAGGCATGAAAAGTGGCTTACTAATATATTGCAACACTATTGCACCTATATACACTAATGTTATCCATAATAGAATAGGGATCTTATTTACTATGAATGAATCCGATATTGTATAAGAAAAATGCTTTTGATCGCTAAAATTATTCAGTTTATTCACCACATTTATTATTATTGGTATAGCAATTCTCATGAGTTGAAATTCTCATACATATTTATTATTAATTGTAGAGGAAAACAAGTAAAAAGAAAATGTACCATGGGGCAAACCTATATGTACGATTGGGCAAAAACCCCTCACTTTTCTGTATTGTGTATAATATGTATAATTCTTGAATAACGGCACCTTACAAATTTCACCTAATTCACTACCTCAAAAAATGCCTTCATCATTATATAGGGGGAAAATCCTTAAGGAACTAACCTGCCCCGATAGTGCCATAAGAAAAAGCTGCCTTAAAGACAGCTCCGATCTTCAGCTAACGCATCTGTTTGTTCAACAAGAAAATCAAATCACAAAAATCGATAGTAACTATCTAATGATTCTTCGCTTCCGTTTTCTGCTTCTTTCTCATCCATTTCCTTATCTTCTAGCCATTGTTGATAATGGATTATCTCATGAGCCATGCTGCTTAAAATTGCCCATAAAGCATCATTTTTTCCTCCTTCTGAAACTGATTCTTCATAATCACCTGTTGCAATTCTTATGTATGGTTCAACAGTTTTATCATAAGGTGCAAAAAAAGTAGCACTTGCCAGTTCTCTTGTACCTCTCGTTTTAAGTTGATAATCCGTTTTTAGATATACAACAACCCTTATAAGAAATTCCATATATGTACGCAACCAAACCGCAAAGCTTTAGCACGTCTGTCTTACTGATGGATTTACATCCTTTTCACATTTGACTCTTAACCCTGAGCGAAGATATTGCAAATCATTTGTTTTCATAATCGCTTCTGACACCCTTCCTTGCGACCCGGTGACTTCAATGTTTTCCTCTGCTCTCTCTTCTAAATCCACAGATGGTATTAATTTCAATTAATCATTGCCTTAATTTATTTTGAAATCTATGTATATAACTCTTAACAATATCAAAACCTATAACCAGCAACACATTATATTCATAGGAGCTGACAACATGGCTAGAAATAACAACAGTAATCAATTAGTAGTTAATGGTGCAGAGCAAGCTCTAGAACAAATGAAATACGAAATCGCTAGTGAATTCGGTGTTACACTTGGCGCTGATACAACATCTCGTGCAAACGGATCTGTTGGTGGAGAAATTACAAAACGTTTAGTGCAAATGGCTGAACAACAATTAGGCGGAAGAACTCGTTAATCGAAATCATATGTATTGTTAGGGATAGTGATTGGACTATCCCTATTTATAATTCTCCAAGTAGTCCATTTACAAAAATATTAATGTCTATGTGTATTTTTAAGATTGACCAAAATCCCCTCTTGAAACCACAAATGAATCCATTTTGTAAAAATATTGAATAAATGAATTCTTTCCTTAGATACAATTTTTATAAAATAGTTTGATTATTTTTAGTAATCCTTAATGAACTACCAAAGTTCTCACGATAATCACCAATTCACATTTGTGTCGATGACTATATTATCATGAGATGCCTGGAACTAAATTGCCGTGGTCATACCCCTTATTCAATATGTTTTAGAAAGTCTTCAATCGTTTGTAACAACTTTTCAGGGTACTCCCCATTGATAGCATGAGAGGCGTCTTCAAATAACACCATATTACTGTATGGATTCAATCCTGCCCCGTTAGTGCCATAAGAAAAAGAGCTGCCAAAGCAACTCTCTTATCGATGTAAAGCAACTGTTAGTGGGACAAGGAAGGATTAAGTGTATAGTTCTTTTTTTAAAGCCTTAATTCCATCAATTACACTTTTTACATTTTCATCATTATTCAATTTGTTTCTTGCATGGAGCAAAACTGGTCTAACAGATTCCACAGAACGTCCAAAATCGTACATCCATTCATATCGAGGAACCATCCAAGTATGAAAATGGTGGGTAGTATCTTCATTATAAAAGTAATAAACATGTTCTATCCCTAATACTTCCCTTTGAGCTTTTCTAATCTTAGATAATAAGTTTATGTAATCAACCTTTTCAAAGTCATTTAACTCGTCAAAGCACATAATATGGCGTTTAGATGCTAAAATTACTAAACCTTTAATGGGATATGCAACGTCTTGGTGAGCATGAAAATATTCAGTTTCGACTATTACACCACCATCCGGTTCTATTTCCCCACTTGTTAAAGCACAACTTAAACATTCGACTTCAACTGTTTTTCCATTAGACAAAGTAATTCCCCTCATAATTCCCTCCAATATATAAAATTATCTCTCTTAAAAAGATAAAAATAAACAAACCCTTGTTGAGCTATCCTGCCCCCGTTAGTTCATTAAAGGTAGTTTTTCACTTGAATATGAAAGTATGATAATACTAAGAATCGTATTTCAAAAGGCCGCCAATTAGCGGCCATTTAGAATTTAAACTAACTCTAAGATTTCTTTGAAGTTATTCACTACAAAATCTGCTTGTTTTAATTCATCTTCTTGAGCAAAGTCAAAGTTCACACCAACTGCAATAAGTTCATTATCCTTAGCAGCAGATATATCCGAAGACCGGTCTCCGACAACGTAACCTTTTTCAATTTGATTTTTATTTTTCACCATTTGCACTAAATCTGATTTATTCCCAAATTTAATTAGTTGGATACTATATGTATCTTGAATAAACCTATCCAAATTATAAGTTTCTACAATTGCTTGTAAATATTCTATCTGACCATTGCTGGCAATAAATAAGGGATACTTTTTACTTAACTCATTTAATGTGCTCTCCACACCAGCATATAATGCACCTTTTTGTGCTTGGATTAGTTCTATAAGCTTTTTATGAAAAATCTCATTGCTCTTTACTCGTATTTCCAGTGAGTGGTTTGGGCAAAGTGTTTCCCATACAACCGGTAGTGGGACACCCATAATTCCCCTATATTGTTCAATCGGTGTTTTTTTATCCCATAAATTTTCTTTTCGTAGTACTTCAAATGTTGCTTCTAGGGCAGGTTCTAAAATTAAATTTGTTTGAAATAAGGTTCCATCCATATCAAAAATGATTGCTTTACTCATTGAAAATTCCCCCTCAAATTATCTCTCATTAAAACATTTTTAAAAATGCTGCCTTAAAGAGTTCTGATCTTCAGCTAACGTCACCTGTTAGTTCATTAAAGCTAGTTTTTATTTGTGATTTTTTAATTTTTGAACCTCTTCTTCTAGTTTTTCGATTTTTTGTTGAAGTTCTTTCTTAGGTTCTAAAATTCTTCGACCTAATATAACGAGGAATCCGGTAATAGCAATAACTCCCCCAGCTGAAGCTATAAACAAAATCAAGGCAATGTCAAACATAAAAACAACTCCTATTTTATTTTCTATACTGCAGGTAAGCCACTTAATCACTATAACCAGGTTAATTTTACCATTAAAAACCCATTCGTTCTTAAACGATCGTGCCCCGTTAGTGCCATAAGAAAAAAGGCTGCCGCAGCAACCCTTGTAATAAGGCACCCGTTATGAATACACTAATCTTCCCTTTTCAATATGAAAGGAGCTGCGGAAGCAACCCCCTGTCCGTTAGTTTATACCGCACGCCCCAAAAGGAAAACGTTGCGAGAATGGACATATTTTCGAAAGAAAAAATGGCCATTCTTTTGGTAATATAGAGGCAGCTACTTATCATGAGGCATTTATAACATACGGAGATGATGAAAAAATGACAGGACCCGTTTTGATTTTGACCATTATTATGACGATATTTAAACTAGTTGTTACCTGCCTTCCAACCGATGTCGTCAATTGGCTTTTGAATAAATTTAAGATGCATCCAACACTTAGTGACGAGAATACCGTGATCACGATGGACGGAAAACGATTGGAAGGGGAAGAGAAGAACCAAGTGATTCAGGATGTTAACCACGCGATGATTTTGAAGAAAAATCATATATTTCCCGGAAACGATTCCTTGTTTTTACATCCAGAGAGCGGTGTTAAGCCATTGGTCATCGATACGAAAAAAGGCAAAAAGGATATTCGGTTATTGGTGTTCGTGTACGGTGACCATGTGGATGTCGTAAAACAGGACAAGAAGAAGCTCGTGGCATATAGCATGCGTTCCGAAAGCCTCCAAGACCGTTCGATGATGAAGGGAATGGATGTAAAAGAAGCATAAAAGGAAGAAAAATGAAAACCACACCATGATGTGTGGTTTTTTGATTGGGAATTATTTATTTTCTGACACGACTTCTTCTCCTCTTATAAGGATGCCTTCATTTTTTGGCTCGCTCACCTAGATTGCGGTCTCATCAGTGACCATTTTCTAGTGCGACGCACACTTTAGCTGAACAAGGGAATTTTTTTTCTTGATTGATACTGTAAAGAATCATACATTAAAAAGGCCCTAAAATTGGGGGCCTTTTCATTTAATTTATTTTCTTTTTATAAATATATAATTCAATATTAGGAATGTTAATTACTTTTAAAACTTCGCATTGCTCTCCGGCGGTCGTGCAGTACCATCAGGATGATTATTCCCATCATCACTCCCAAAACGCTACCTAACTCGGTGGTTAGTGCATATGCAAGCGGGTTCTCTAGAGCAGGTTGTGCATCGGGGCGAGTGCCGGCCAAGCGGTTAAAGAGGTTATAAGAGAACAGCATTCCCGACGAGATCCATGCTGCTGCCATAGGAGGGAGGAACCGCTTCGACCCGCGGCGAGTGGTCAATACCAACAAACCCCACGCCCCCGCGAAGGCCCACACACCGGTACTCAACGACAATAGGTGCCACCATAAATCGCGGTTATCCAACATGGCTGGGTTGATGCCAATAGTTCCGCCAACCGCCCAGAATAGCTTAATAAATCCAAGCAGGATACAGCCAGCCGCGACAAGCCTAGCCAAGGTGATATACAGTTTCTGGCTGTTGCCCGGGAGTAATTCAATGTCGATTGGATCAGCAAATGCCTCTGGCCAACGCGCTTTAGCGTATCCAGCTAAGGCGAAAGGTAGGCAGATGCCGACTCCAACCAGTGAGACCATTACGAAGATCTGCTCATATACCCAAACGTTAGCAGCACCTGCCTTCTGATCGCGTATCATAGCAGCAGGACCAAGCACAGGTGCCAGCAATAGCATGGGAATAAGTAAACCAGTACCTACCCAGACGGGCAAGGCAACCAACCAGGCGGGCAGTCGCTCACCCCATGTCATGCTAAACGCCAATGCTAACAGGATACCAACTGCAGCTAGAACCATTGTTACTGCGTTTGCAGTGCGCCAACTTGGGTCGCCCATTTGTTCGGTCGGCATGAAGAGACCGAACGTCCAGGCTATTTTGATTAACAGATAAGGCGTTACCGCTATAGCGGCACCATAACCCCAAAATCTACGCTTCTTCATCAAATGTGAAATTGGCTGCTTTTTCATTTCTGTCATGAGGTCACCTCGGCAGCCTGACCAGTGAGTTCGTAAATCTCTACCTCTACAATGAACAGTGCGCTCCCAATTAAACTCTCATGTTTATTTCTATTTATAACTATAAATAAACACCCCTTAAGAATTATCATTTAAACTGTTTTAGTTTTAATGAATCATAGGACTTTTCTCGAAGATAATCATTTCCCCCATTTCGCTCACCATCAATACCCTAAAAACTGCTCTGTCTGCTTTAACTTTAACATAATATTCCAATTGCAAATCCCTTATTCTAAAAAAAATTAACACAAGAAAATTGTCTTCATTGACGACCTTCTTGTGTTAATTCTTCTTGAACTATCCCGCCTCGATAGTTCAAGAAAAAAAGCTGACTTAAAGACAGCTATTATCTTCTGCTAACGCACCCGGTAGTTCATTAAGAAAAGCGATTCCTATTAAAGAATCGCTCCCGTTGCAGAAAAAATGTAACTTCCTTTTATATGTTGACCCAAAGATAGTAACTGGAAAATTATCAGTTTAAATCCATATATTATTTTCAGCAGTTAGTTTAAAATTAGTTTCACCAGTGTTGACTACACCTTTAGGCTCTACCAGCATTATATGGCATTCCTTTTCAGCATAAGGCTTATGCTCCACACCTTTTGGTATCACATACATTTCTCCTTTGGAAAGTTTAACCTCTCCATCGCGGAATGCGATTGACATCTCGCCGTCTATCACGATGAATGCCTCATCGGTGTCTTTATGATCGTGCCATACAAAATCCCCCAGAATCTTAACTAACTTAAACTGATAGTCATTCATTTCACCAATGACTTTGGGCGACCAGTGTTCACTGAATTTGGACAGTTTCTCGCTAAGATTAATAGCATTATAATTGATATAAATCCCCCCAGAACTATTCTTACCTTTATTTTACAACTTCCATAGATTAATTGCTATTTTGATTAAGACCTCAAAAGTTTCTGCTGTTTTTCCACAAAATGGCCCAATTGTTGAACAAAGACCAAACACTACTCTTGAATCAACCTGCCCCGTTAGTGCCTTAAGAAAAAGAGTTGCAGCAGCAACCTACCTTATTTGCACCTAGTTAAGGATTGATATACTTAATAATGAATGATCCTGCCAATGTCATAGATGGGACTCAGACTTCCACTTTTCGCCTATCCATAAAAAATTTCACAAAAAGAGACTTCCATACACAGTATGAAGTCTTTTTGGAAGGCTCTTTTCGTAAAGATTGATGTTTTTAAAACGAAACCATTTAAGGTTGATTGGAGCGGAAGTGCGAGACTCCTGCGGGAGCAGCGGGACAGGTGAGACCCCACAGGCGTTTACGTCGAGGAGGCTCACCGCCCGCACCAAGGAAAGCGAGCATCTGGAGGGGAAATCAACCACAACTCACTACCTGGTAAATAGCAACAAAGTATGTGAAAACAGCGTTTTGGAAAGAGAAGAGTATTACGGTTTTAAAACGACTTTTATACATTCATCCTCACGATTATTAAAAATTCGATAACCATGACTTGCTTCTTCAAGGGTCGTATTGCAAAACAGAGCTTGAAGATACTTAAGTATGATGCCCACTATACAACTAATGAAGAATCTTTTCTTTGCAATCCAACTATCCTGCTCTATAGTTCAACAAGAGAAGTGAACAAAAAAAAGAACCCCTTTGCAATAAAGAAGTCCTTATTTATTCATTCAATTTCAGCTGCAAATTGAAACAATTCCGGGTGATTTATTTCCATATATATCCAGATAAAAGGTTTGCATCTGTTCGTTTTTACCATTTATGCATAATTTTACAAGCACAAAAACCATTAATTACCCCTAATTTATTTGATTTTCTCCGCCAACTCTAAAATAATTCCCTCTGGTCCACGACAGTAGCATAACTTATAACTATCTTCATATTGTTGTATCTCACTAAAGATTTCCGTACCTTTCTTTTTCAATTTGGCAACAAGAGCTTCAATATCTTCAACAGCAAATGCAATATGCCGGATGCCCAGGGTATTTGCAAAAGGTTGCTGACTATCTTTTTCATCTGACGGCGTATAAAATTTAATTAGCTCTATCCATGCCTGACCGTCTGGCTTCCCCAATCCTACACATGCTACTTTAACGTCATTAAGCCCACTCATCCGATCCATCAAATCTCCTTCCATTTCCCATTCCCCTTGCACTTCAAGTCCAAAATCGAGAAAAAACTCTTTAGCAGCAGAGAGATCATTTACGATTACACCTACATGATCTATTCTGTGGATCTTCATAATTCATACCTCCTTTGTTCCTGTTATTTTGCAATATCCTGTATTCTTACATTCTAATTCTCGAAAAACAGAAAATATCCTTCTTGTTGAAGAAAGGCAAAGAGCACTCTTCAATATCCTGCCCCGTTAGTGCCATAAGAAAAAGAGCTTCTGATCAGCTCTTGATTATTTTAAGTCAAATTTTTTTGGTAAAAGAAAAAGCTGCGTTAGAACGTTTTCCCTCCCGCAACTTTTACTTTATACCATTTCGTTTTTTTAAATTCTGGGGTTAACGATGGATGTGTTAGCTTTGGTTAGTCTACCTGCTCCCCAAACTTCTTTCCGAATTCTTCCATTAAATCAATAATAGGAATGAGTTCTTCCCCTTTTGAGGATAATGAATACTCAACACGAGGAGGAACCTCTGGATAAATTTTGCGATTAACTAAACCAGCTGTTTCTAGTTCTCGAAGTTGCTTTGTAAGAGAACCTTGTGAAATATCCCCTAAAAAAGCTTTGATTTCACTATAACGGCGCTCTTTGGACTTTATAAACCAAAGAATGAGATATTTCCAACGTCCAGATAGTATGTTTTGGGTATAGGCAATGCCATATACTTCTCTCTGTTCCTTTATACACTTTTTGTCAAATCCATCCTTACATATTCTAGACACCCATTCACCTGCTTTCTACTTTTAGGTACAAAAAAATGTACTATGGCAATTTTTATTGCCTTCTTCAAAGAAATGAGAATTGGTTATATTCTAGTATATGTAATAAAAACACTCAATATTTTTAATATCGAATAGATAAAGTGGTGATATTGATTCAGATAAAAATATCATTGTTAACTTTAAGCAGAACAACTCTTTGATATACAAATTCTTTAGGAGGAAAAATGATGAAATTTGGAATTATAGGTGCTGGAACAATCGGGTCGATCATTTCTAAAAAATTGGTTAAGAATGGACATGATGTAAAAATTGCAGATGCACGAGGAATTGAACATTTAGAAGGAAAAGAGCTTGCTGGAACACCTGTCCTTATAGAAGATGTAATGACCAATATTGAAGTTCTTATAATATCTCTCCCTTTAACAGCACTGCCAAGCATTCGGAACATTATCGAGCAAGTTGGGGAGGAAGTAATCGTCGTAGATACTTCAAATTATTACCCTAGCAGGGACCAAAAAATTGCAGAGATTGAGAACGGGATGGTTGAAAGTGATTGGGTTTCCAATCAATTAGGTAAACCTATCATCAAAGCTTTCAACAACTTGTTAGCCCATACTTTAGAAAATGAGGGAACCCCCGAAGGTACTAGCGGACGCATTGCCATGGCGATTGCTGGTAATGACGTATCACAAAAACAAATAATCATGGACGTAGTAAACCAGCTAGGCTTCGACACAGTGGATAGTGGTTCTTTAAGTGATTCGTGGAGACAGCAGCCAGGAACTCCTGCATACTGCACAGAACTAACAAAAGAAGAACTAACAAAAGCATTGGAAAAAGCAAATAAAGAAAAAGCCCCATTCCTGCGGGATAAGGTAATAGAGAAGTTATCAGCTTCTAGCTTCCCCCTCGCAAATAAAGATATCGTGAATATGAACAGAGAAATATATAATTCATAAAACAAAAAGGTGCACTCAGTTTAAAGTGTACCTTTTTGTAATATTGCCACCAAACAATCCACAAAAGCCCTTCCAGTCAGATCTCGATTTTTCTCATGATAAAAAGCTACCCATTAAGAGTGGGTAGCTAGTATTACATGTTATTTGAAAACAATTTGCAGTTTTCCAGATACTCTTCCAGAAGAGTATCCATCTTTCACATCCACATAAAATTTACCGATTCTCATATCTGTGAATAAGGTCTTTCCGCCAGCTAAGCTATGATAGCCTGTGCACTTTCCAGTACTGGCATTGCAGAGACGGGACCATATGTTACTATAATTAGTCAACAACTTACTTCCAGAAGAAGTCTTTAAATAGATTGGGGAAACCAGTTCTACCTGTAAGTCACTACCTCTGTTAGGATTTCCAATTTCACCATCCCATTTTCCATCTTCTGTTTGAAAAGAATACTGAGGAACACTTGCTTGTGCAGAAGAATTGCCTAATACCATTCCACCTACCAGAACTAACACAAACATACTTAAGATTGAAAATAAGTTTTTTATGTTATTTCCTCCTCCCATTTTATCCCTTTTATAATATCAGAATAAACTGATTATTAAAATGATTAAAAATGACTATACCTTCTTAGCTTCAAGCATGTTTTAAGTTTCGTCATCTTCATCGCTTTACAGTTCCAGTCACTTCGTTTTGAACGATCCTGCATCTATTTTCTTTTGGAGCGCATGCCTTTAAGTTTTGTAATGTCCTCTTGCTTAAGCAACTGGTTATACATTTCACTGTTAACATCATATATCGCAATTTTCCCTTGGTTATTATAATGAATTCCCCAACCATAATTTTTCACTAAAGGAGAAGCCCTGAAGCACGCCTTGGATTTTGAAAAGAACTGTTCTCGAAGTTCAGCTGCATTTTCGGCTTCCATTTGATTTTTGATTAAATATGTTTTGAATTGGACGTCTTCTTGTGTAAATTTATAGGGGTTATTGTTAATCAAATCATGCTCAATATAAGCAATGGTCGGTTTTTCGTTTCTGATGACAGGGACCTTTGCTGAAGAAACCTTTGAATCCTCTGAAATGGTAATAAGTGTGTTCTTATAACTCATATAACAACCTCCTTAGTCTACATACCATATCATACCATTATTCCCCTCCTCCATCCTGCCCCTTTGGCTCTATAAAAAAGCGTCGCTTCGTTATGTCTTCATAGCAATACAGATGATGAAAGGCTTACGTTAATGGGCGTTAAAGAAGGGTCACCATAACACTCATTATAGGAATTAATCCACCAAAAAAGGCTACTTAACGTAACCTTTTTTAGCACAATCATTTTCTATTTAAGGGCCTTAATTACTTCTTCTGTCGCCTCAGCAATAAGCTCGTCGTTATAATCAGCCTCTTTTTCATCACGACTTGAAAGTACAGCAAGAACAATAGGATCTCCTTTTGATGGCCATATGATCGCAATATCATTTCGCGTACCATATGATCCCGCTCCAGTCTTATCAGCCACTGCCCAACCTTTCGGCACTCCAGCACGAATTAAAGCATCTCCAGTAGTATTTCTCTTCATCCAATCTATTAAAAGTTCACGTTTCTCAGTTGGAAGTGCATCTCCCAATGTAAAAGCCTGAAGACTAGTAGCAAGTGCTATCGGTGTACTCGTATCATGCGTTTCACCAGGATTAACTACATTTAAATCTGGCTCAATTCGCTCAGGGTTGGTAACATTATCTCCAATTCCCTCCAGTACTTTTTTAAATCCAGCCGGTCCCCCCAGTTGTTCAAGGATAAGGTTTCCAGCAGTATTGTCACTGTATCGAAGCGAAGCATCCGCAAGCTCCTTAAGGGTCATCCCCGTATCAACATGCTTTTCGGTAATCGGATTATAATTAACAAGATCCTCACTTGTATAGGTAATTCTTTGATTAAGGTCTTCTATTGATTTCTGGTGTAAAAGTGCTCCTACAGCCAGAGCCTTATGAGTAGATGTAAACGCAAATCGTTCGTTCTCATGAAATTCCACGGTTTTTTTCGTTCCTGTATCAATGGCATAGACTCCAAGCTTTGCATCATATTCCTTCTCAAGTTGTTCAAATTTCTTGATTGTGGCTTCTTTTGCCGTATTATTTTCTGATGTTTGGTTAGTTCCCCCGGTTTGTTCTGTTTCCGACTGTTGTACAACCTGTTTTTCCTCATCTGAGCAGCCTGCAACCATAAGCACCAAGCCTATTGGTGCCAGTATTTGATAAAACCATCTTTTGTTCATCATGTAAACCTCCTAATTATTTGATTAGACTCTTATGTACGAATTGAAAAAACAACCTCATGCAAGGAGTTTCAACAGATTACGTTTGTAGTCTGATTACATCTGTAGTATAGTATTACATATGTAATCAAAGAAAGTCAATTCTTTATTTTTTTACCATCAAGCCACTATAAATTTGCTATAAACCTGTTTTATAAATTTAAAAGTCAAGAGAGGTGGTATTGAAGGACATGTTTTTAACCTACTTTATAATAGGTCTATTGGTGTCTTCATTTTCCGTTACTGTTATCCTCCTTATACGAAAATGGTTTGGAAGACAATTAACAGCAAAATGGCACTATCATTTGTGGATGTTTCTTTTTATGGCTTTAGCACTTCCTTTCATACCTACTGATTTATATAATTTTAGTTCTCTCTTTAGCAGCGGGGACATAAATCAAATTAATGCACCCAGCTCTAATATGGAAAAAACCGGGACCGATATGATGCAGGGCCTACACCTCATACAAGACTTTTCTGTATCGGTCAATCGGCCGGACCTGTCCTTACTTAATAGGGGAGTGATGGTTTTATGGTTGTCAGGGATGCTTTTATTTACCTTTACTATGGTTCGTGGATGGCTCACAATCAGAAGGATTAAGAATTATTCTTCTCCGTTTTCCAATCAAGAAGTCCTCGTGCTTTTCGAAGAATGCAAGAAAAGACTGCAGATAAGAAAACCAATAGAGATTGTTATTTCGAATAGAGTCCAATCTCCAATGATATTCGGGCTTTTTCAAACATATATCGTCTTACCTTCTCAGCATGAAAACTGGCTTAGCTTGAAAAATTACGAGTATATCTTTCTTCATGAACTGAATCACTATAAAAACAAGGATTTGCTGACAAATTACGTGATATTGTTCTATCAAATCATTTATTGGTTTAATCCCCTTGTTTGGCTTGCTTTTAGAGAAATGAGATTGGATCGGGAAATAGCATGTGATACATCTGTTTTACAGGTACTGGATGAACATTCCATTAGTGAATATGGAAATACTATCATTAATTTTTTGGATCTTTCAAAACGATCAAGTAATCTACAGTTGGTGACACAATTAAACGGTTCGAAGCTTCAAATCAAAAAACGAATTGAACAAATTTCTGCCTATAAGCATTCCGCAAAAAAATCATTAAGAAAAAGCGTCTTCATTTATGTGTTGGCCACTATCATTTTGACAATCCAATTACCTTTCGTTTCCGCATTTGCGACGGAAAATGACCGATACTATTTTAAAAATGACGGAGTAGTTCATGAGGATTTACAGCAATTCTTTAAAGGGTATGAAGGAAGCTTTGTTTTATATGATCATAACGCACAGCAATATCGCATTTATAATGAAGAAAAAAGCACTTTGCGGATATCACCTGATTCCACATACAAAATCTATAGTGCCTTATTTGCTCTAGAATCAAATGTGATATCACCCGAAGAATCCAAACTTTCATGGGATGGGACGGAGCAACCCTATGAAGCTTGGAATATGGATCAGGATGTCTCATCTGCTTTACAAAAATCTGTAAACTGGTATTTCCAGGAATTAGATCGTAGAACAGGATTTGAAACAATTCAATCCAATCTACAAAAGATAAACTATGGGAATTCCGATGTATCTGGGGAATTTAGTGAATTCTGGAACGAATCCTCATTAAAAATTTCTCCAGTCGAGCAAGTCCAGCTGCTGCAAGCCTTTTATAACAATCAATTTGGATATAAGGAAAGGCATATCCAAGCCGTGAAGGAAGCACTGCTCTTAGAAAAGAACGAAGAAGCCAGCCTATCGGGAAAAACAGGCACAGGAGCAGTGAATGGAAAAAACATCAATGGTTGGTTTATCGGGTATGTAGAGACGAAGAACAACACTTATTTCTTTGCTACCAATATACAAAATGAAGATGATTCATCTGGAAGCAAAGCTGGAGAAATCACTTTATCAATTTTAAAAGATTTAGGAATCTATAATGAAAATGGAGGGGAGAAATATGGAGAAAAACATTCCTAGTATATCAGAATCAGAATGGGAAATCATGAACGTACTTTGGGATAAAGCCCCTCAAACAGCGAATGACATCATACTTTCCTTACAGGAAAGTACCGATTGGAAACCGAAAACCATACGTACCCTTCTCGATCGATTGGTTCAAAAAGATGTAGTAGGTGTCAATAAAGATCAAAGAGTTTACACCTTTTACCCGCTCTATACACAGGAAGAGTGCCAGCGTGCAGAGACCGAATCATTTATCAAACGTATCTATGGAGGGGCCATGAAATCCATGCTTGTCCAATTCATTCACGAAGATACCCTATCTGATGATGATATCAATGAACTGCGCACTATTTTAAATAAAAAACCCAAAAAGTAATCCTATTAAAAAAATCGATTTGGAAATTCCACCTAAAAGAATAAAGAAAGCCTGCGATCCTTGTTATGTAAGGAAGGGGGCTTTCTTTTATTTCAGTTATTTTCTTTGACTTTTCTCTATTTTTTAAATGGAATTCGGGGATCTTCGTCTTTATAACGAGAATAAGTCGTGCCTGCGCTTTCCATTTCTGAGCATTGTTCATTACTGCAAGCAAACAGATAAGTTTGTATGTCAGTACGGACACTTACTCCAAAATAGTAGGGGAACTTTCCACCTTTATTTTTATCCATGTTTGCATCAATAGCGATAATATTCTCTTTTTCTGCTAACTTTTTATACTCTTTACTCTCAACTGTTTTCAGCACCATTTCACTTAAAATAACCTGTTCACTTTCGGACGGTTCATAAGCATGTTCAAAAATAAACCATCTGCCAAATAAAAACAAATTAAACCCTATACTGATTATCAATATTGTTATTAAAATCTTATTCTTCATATTTCCATTCCTGTACCTCTGTCTATCTCGATAGTCCCCGCCTCCTGTAATTCATTTAAACGACTTAAACTCTCTTCTTTATTAAAAGAACTATGCCAACGATAATCATATTGATCCAATATACGGTAATGGTTACTAATCAAATTTTGTTGCAAACGAAAATCCCCTCTATACTCGATCTCTTTCCACCATATCTTACCGCCCATTGTTTTTTCTTTAGGCGTACCACCATTTTTGCTAGCAATTAACTGAACAAAATCTACTGGATTGTCACCTATTGATGATATCAACAATTCGCTATGATTAAACAAAGCACAAAATGCAACAACGGTGGTCCAATTGGCATCTGTTCTTCTTTTTTCAATTTGAACTAGTGTTTTTTTTGAAATACCTAGAATTTCAGACATCTTATCTTGAGAAAAACCTTGTTCAGTTCGGACAAGTTTCATTTTTTCTGATATTAAATGGATGAACTCTTCTTTTTCCATATATACTAAATACTCCTTTTTAGTGTAATTTTACACTAAAAGTATTATTTTTCAATAAAAATACCCTTTTTGAATAAAAAGCAACTTTAAAACACAAATAAAAAAGCAAGAAATAACCTTGCTCTAAATAAGTTTGAAATGGAAATGTTTCTTAATAAAGGCTTATTGAACTAAACTGCACCTATAGTGCCATAAGAAAAAGCTGCCTTAAAGACAGCTCCGATCTTCAGCTAACGCACCCGTTACTTGAATTAGAAATTTAATTAGCTTTTCTTGGTCCTCTTTAAAAATAAATAACCTAAAACCCCTAAAATTAATGCTATACCTCCGAAAACAATAACTTGAAATATAATATCCCCTATAAACATAACCTGTTCCTCCTGTTTCTAAAAAACATTTTCCTAAATCTGTATACGAGATTTTTCCTAAAAAAGTTTCAACATTCTAAAAGTCTTAAACCAAACTGCCCCTTTAGTTCCATAAGAAGAAGAGCTCCAAAAGCAACACCATTATTGAAGTAAAACACCTGATACTTTAAGAATTTATTAGGCACTGATAATACTGTTTTTATTTTTTAAATAAATAAACAAATTAAATATGCTTAACCCTAAAATTATAAGAAACATATATGAGGAAATAACGTCTCCTGCTAAATTTAATTCATCAGCTATGTACCCCATAATAATAAGATTAATACCAGAAACTATTATTGAAATTATCGAAGTAATACTAACTGTGAATCCATTAACTAGGTTACTTCGTTTCTTTTGAACCAATAAAATAATAGAAATTACATTTAAACTAATTATAAAAGTAATAAAAACTAATCTTAAAAAATCGTATATTTCCAACCCCTCCATAGTCACCCTCCCAATTATCCTTTTACTACTTATTTTACCATGAAAAACCATTACTCTTATTAAACTATCCTGCCCCTTTAGTTGCATAAGGGGTACTTTTTTTAACTAATTTGAGTACGATAAGTGTAATGATTGTTCATTCAAAAGATAAATAAAATAAAATACAAATTTATATCTAAATGTATATATATGTTAAAATTAAAGTGATTTATATTGGATAAGGGGGAATGCATTTATGAGTAATAAAGAAGAGGAAAAACATAAAATAAAAAAAACTTCCCTAGATAGAGCAGGTCTAAGAGCTTTTATGGGAAATCCTGAGGACTTCAAACTTTCTTTTTACGGTATCTTTATGGCTTGTATCCCAATCATCATATTAGGAGTTGTAGTTTGGTACAATTGGTAACTAACCAACTTCTACCTATTATTGTTTGTTAACTTTAAACTCCATTTACTTCCACTCTTTATCCTACTAGTAATTCTATCAAACTCCACCCTTTTTAATTTTTTTTTAGAAGCAACCTTAATAAAAATGAATAAATAGAAAGGGCATATTTTGAAAATGATTAATCAAAACATGCCCTTATACTATTTAATTAGATTATTCTTTTATAAAAAAGATTAATCATTTTGGTATTCCTTAATCAACTAAAGCACTGTTAGTTTAAGTACATTCCTTCACAATCTTTGTAAATTGAAGGAGTATCACTCCATTTAAATTAACCTTTTTCTAACAATTCCTCCTCATCACATTTTATATTGATGAATTTAATTAAAGACGCAGTTACATACTTACCTTTTCGGTAAATGAATACTGTTTTGACTTTTCCGTATAGATTCGGTATTGAATGTTGTCTAATGATTCCGTCTTGTATATGCTTTGTAATCACATGAGCATCAGTTCCTCTTCGAATACCTCTAAAAATCGTGATGCACCTAGACTCCTACCGCAATTTTTTCACAATCCGAAACAATACGATGTAGACTAAACCTTATATATATCTTCTTCGTTTGGTAGAGAAGAAATCGCTCCTACCTTTGTACACACGACGGCACCCACTTTATTTGCAAAAAGAATGATCTCTTTAAGTTTACTAAAATCACTAAGAATTGTGTCATAGAACTCAAGATTTGCAAATTGAAATAAAGCTGCACCGACAAATGCATCACCAGCACCAGTTGAGTCAATTGAATTTACTTCGACACTGTTTATTACACTCATTCCACTTCCATTTGAAAGAAGAGTGCCTTCCCATCCAAGGGTAACAGCCACTATTTTTGCCCCTAAATGATGGAGCATTGCTATTCCATCATATTTATCCATTTTTCCCGTGATTAGTTCAAGCTCTACTTCGCTTACTTTTACAAAGTCAGCCATTGATATACCCTTTCTGGCTAAACTAATAAATTCAGCCACTCTATTTTTCCATAAATCATGTCGGAAGTTAGGGTCAAACGATAGAAATATCCCCCTATTTTGTGCAAATTCCATTGCCTTTAAATACGTTGTTTTAAAAGGGTCTTCCAGAAATGCAGTTGCAGATCCAAAGTGAATGATCTTTGCACCACTTAATCTATCTAGGTATAAGTTATCCTCTGTTAAATTTCGATCCGCTCCTCTATTGAATACAAAATCCCTTTCACCATTTGCTTGTAAAGAAACAAATGCTAAAGTAGTTGGTGCCAAATCATCAGTAACAATCATCGATGTATCAACCCCCACCTCTTTTATCGTTTCTATTAAAAATAATCCAAATGGGTCATTTCCTACTTTTCCAATAAGACTTGCTTCCCCTCCTAGCTTTGAAATAGCAGCTGCTACATTCGCTGGTGCACCCCCGGCTTTCTTTAGAAAATGAATACCTTCCATTAAATTAACATCAATATCTGTACAATAAAAATCGATCAAAAGCTCCCCAACGCATATGACTGCGCGGTTTGTTTTATTCATTTACATTACATCTCCATTCTTGTGATTTAAGGTAAAATGAAAGGCTATCGATCATTTTCGACAGCCTTCATAAACTCTCACTATCAACCCATCTTTAATAGGATTGAAATGTAGTCTTTATCTTTTCCATATACTCTTTAAAGGGTATATTTTCAAAGACTTTAATGTAACTTCTCCACCCTTGCTATAAATTTGTAATCCTTTACTTGATGGATCCGGGAAAATTTGATCAGAAATAACCGTTTCACCTTTGTTTCCAAACACTTCTACAGCAGATCGGTCAATGAAAATATGCATTTTCACAGTCCCATTTAATGCATGTAACGGTCCGTCATGCTTACCGGCCACATTGTTCCCATAATCAAAGCTTCCTGAATTTGAACGGTCTACGAATAATTGTTTGGTGGCAACATCATAGCCAATAGTCGTATATTCAGTTGCTCCTTTACGAACTTGAAAGCCGAATTCAGTTGCTTTTATATCATCTACATCAAACTCAGCTATCATTTCAAATGTATCTTCTGATAGTTTGGATAGGAGATTACTTTCACCAGATATGACTTTATTTTTATATGAAATTTTTTCACTCTTATCTCGAATGGTTTTTAAAGAAACTGGTGTTTGTTTTAAACGTAAACCTTCATCTGTCTGAGTTAGCTCCATCTTTCTTGGCAATGTCGTTGAACTTCTCCAAGTCGAAGTTGGTGTATGATTTGCATATAGCCAATTACTCATCCAGCCAATCCAATATTTTTCGCCATTCTTCCCTTCAATTCCGCTCCAATCAACTGCGGCATAATAATCTGCACCGTAGTCAGTCCATAACACTTGATCGGAAGGGTTTTCATTTTTAAACGTTTTCCCGTCAAAAGTACCTACAAAATATTGCATACCTGACCCGCCTGCAGGAGCGCCATCATTAATGCTTACCTGTAGTACCCATTTTGTTTTTGAAGGGTCACCATCAATTGGTAATTCGATTAGAGTTGGACATTCCCAAATCCCTCCGTTACTACCATGAGTAGAAGGTATCCACTCTCCAGAAACAGCAGACCAGTCTGTAAGGGTGCCGCTTTCTTTCGAATCGCCTTTCTCAGGCTCTTTGGCAACTTGGTCTACTTCATTTGGCATGGCCCCTTCATTATAAACATTAACATCATCCATGTTTATATGACCCCAACCACCTGTAGCTTTGTCCACAGCTTTAATATATAACACTTCTCCAATGTATTTAGACGCATCCCAGACGTATTTTTGATATTTTTCTTCTTTAAATTTGGTATTGGCTTGTCGAATTAATTCTTGATCATCAGAGGCTCTCACTAACGAAACATAGCGGTTGTTGATATCATTACCACCGCCCAACAGAAAGTTGATTTCTCCAGAGCCACCTAGTTTAAAATATGAGGAGTGCAGTTCACCTGTTGCGTCATCTCCCTTTTGAAGATCAGTAAACCCCCATAGGTGGTAGTTTCCTTGGTGGCCGAAATCCCCTCCCCAGTAAGATGGTACATTTGTCACATGATCTTTTGTGAAAGCATTACCTTCGATTGTACTCCACCCAGTTAGATCACCTGTCTCAAAGTCATGATTAGTAACTTCCTTCTCATCTGTCATGATGTTCTTACCAACTTGAACATCTTGGAATAACGTGGATGAATTCCAAACATTTAAGCCAAAATGCCCTGACGAAAAAGTTGAATCATTTACATCATGAATGAGATTTCCATTTAAAGAAATTTTAATATTTTTTCCATGGGTGCTTGCTTTTAAATGGTAACTTTTATCTGTATCTAGATTTATTGTTTTTTCAGCTAGAATGGATATGTCTCCATTTTCGATTTTCATGATTTTTATTGTATCGTTTAAAGCATCGATATTCGCCATATAACCGTTTGTTGCATGAGGATCTGCACGAAAAACGAGCGAGCCGGCTCCATTGCCACCTTTTTCCCCAGATATCTCAATGTTTGCTTCATAAAAAAAGTTATCCCCTGTTTGACCGCTCATTACAAAAGCATCCTCCGTAGAGGTTCCACTTTTTCCATCCATCGTGTTCTCCCAGCTACCGTTTACATCTGTCCATTTTGATAAATTGGTTTCAAAGTTAGATGTATTCTTGAACTCCACATTTCGAAAGGCAGCCGTTGAATTCCACGCTGACAATCCATAGTATCCATAATCGAATTCTATATCCGTTTTATTTATAACGGATTGATCGTTTACAGAGACTTGAATTTGATCCCCCTCTGTTTCCACCTTCACATGGTAGGTAGTTGAAGTTTCGAGGGTAAAAGGTTTTCTCGCAATTTCCTCGTTTTTTCCATCTACATTCTTACTTAATGTTATGACATCGTTTTTGGCATCTAAGCTCGCAACATAGCCGTTCTTTGCACTCCTGTCTGACCGAAAAACTAAACCGCCTGCCCCTTCTCTCCCATTCTTCTCATTAAGCGTAATATTTCCCTCATAGCTAAATGATTCACCTGTCTGGGATGACATGCTATAAGAAGTTCTGTCTAAGCTATTTGCTTGTATACCACCATCTTCGCCGAATTCACTTGCATACTCCCACTCTTTTAAATTAGGTGAGGTATAAAACATGATCTTATCCTTAGCCGCTAACGACATAACCCATTGGTTTGATTCTTCATGCCAAAATACTTTAGGATCGCGCCAATCTTGTAAAGGAGGGTCTGGCATTACGGGATTCCCTTTATACTTTTCCCAAGTTCTTCCTTTATCTAAGCTATACGCTATACTTTGGACTTGCTTATCCCCTGAATGCGTAAAGATGGCAACCATTGCTTCTTTTCCAAAGCCAGCCGTATTGTTCCAATCAATAACAGCACTCCCCGAGAAAATCTGGCCGTTTTCATCCGGCGATAAAGCAATCGGCAAATGCTCCCAATTAACAAGATCTTTACTGACAGCATGCCCCCAATGCATCGGTCCCCATGTCGTTCCATACGGATGATATTGATAAAACAAATGATATTCACCTTTATAAAAAACCATACCATTCGGATCATTCATCCAGTTAGCTTCAGGAGAAAAATGAAATTGATTACGGTATGGTTCATTATAATACCCAGGATCTTCTGCATATGCACCATTAAATGGTAAACAAGTGAAAGTTGAACATATTAGTAGAGTACCAATAATCCTCTTCACCTTTATTTCACACCCCTTTTTTAAAATCTAAAATGACATGTGATCGTTATGCTGGACTATTTCCGCGCAATCGATCTAATAGAACGGCTGCTACAATGACTCCACCTTTTACAACTAACTGCCAATAATAGTTGACATCCATTAGAGTTAACCCATTACTGATTACCCCCATAATTAAAACCCCAATAATTGTTCCTATTATTTTCCCTTTTCCACCTGTTAAACTTGTTCCTCCTAGAATAACAGCAGCAATTGCATCTAACTCATACATTTGACCAGCAGTTGGCTGTCCAGAAAACAACCTTCCCGCTAAAACGACTCCTCCTAAACCAGCTAGTAAACCACTAATCGAATACACATTGATTAAAGACTTTTCAACCTTAATTCCAGTTAACCGAGCTGCCTCATCATTGCCACCAATCGCATAAATATGACGACCGAACATCGTATATTTAAGAACAAAAAACATCACGACATATACTAAAGACATGATATAAATAGGAGTGGGGATTCCGAAAATACTTCCACCACCGATGAATTTAAATGTTTCGTTTTGTAAAACAATTGGATAACCGCCACTAATGACATAAGCGAGTCCACGAACATATGTGAAGCTGCCTAGTGTAACGATAAATGCTGGTAACTTTGCTTTGGCTGTAAGAAACCCATTAATCAGTCCTACTGCATACCCTACTAGTACGCCTGATAACATCGCAATTATAGGATTAACTCCTGCAGAAGAGACCATGACCGAGATAACGCCAGATAGAGCAACTGTTGCACCAACTGATAAATCAATACCACCAGTTAAAATAACGATTGTCATCCCAGCAGCTAAAATAGCAATGATGGAAACTTGTTTTAATACATTCAATAAATTGGCTGTATCTAAAAAATTTGGTGCTGTAAATGAAAGTACTCCACACAATATTAATAAAATCATGATCATGCCAAGCCTATTCCATAAAGAATAAAGGACATTTCCTATATTTAGGCGTTGTGAATGTGTAATAGTTTGCGTATTCCCTCTCATTTCTCTCTTCCCCCTATGGTAGCTAAACGCATAATAGTTTCCTGTGTAGCTTCTTCCTTCGAAAGCTCGCCTGTTAACCTTCCTTCACTCATGACAAGTATTCGATCACTTACCCCCAATACTTCAGGAAGTTCAGATGATATCATTAAAACGGCCAATCCTTCATCTGCAAGCTTTGAAACAATCTTGTGGATTTCAGTCTTGGCACCTATATCAACCCCTCGTGTTGGCTCATCCAGTAGTAATACCTTTGGTGCAATTGATAGCCACCTAGCGATCACTACCTTTTGTTGATTCCCGCCACTTAAGTTTGATACTTGCTGTTCTGGGGAAGCTATTTTTATATTTAAGTCTTCAATATATTGGTTAGCGCTTTCATTTGCTTGCTTCCAACTAACAATTCCTGCTTTAGCGTGTTTTTTCAATTCAGCCATTATGATGTTTTCTTTTACGGACATTGATAAAAATAACCCTTGTTCTTTCCTGCTTTCAGGTACATGTGCAATCCTATTAGCAATAGCATCTATTGCGGATTTGATTTTAACAGATTGACCATCAACCAATATTTCGCCACTTTTCAACTCGGACAAACCGAAAATGGCCCTAACCAATTCTGTTCTGCCAGCACCAACAAGCCCCGCTAAACCAACAATTTCACCTGGGTAAATTTTTAAAGATACATTCTTTACAATCGTGTTATCAGAAACATTTTTCAATTCAAGTACAGGTGAAACTTCCTTTGGATTTTTTGTGCCAAAGGCTTTTGACCGATTAAACAAGTCCTTTAAATCCCGTCCTACCATCAGCTTTACGAGATGATCAGGATTTGTCTCTTCAATCGGCCCACTTGCAATCCATTCACCGTCACGTAATACAGTGAACCTATTAGAAATTTTAAAGATTTCTTCCATTCTGTGAGAGATATATACAATGGCAACTCCCTGCTTTTTCAAATCATCAATAATTTCAAACAGCTTTTTTATTTCTTTATCTGTTAAAGAGGCGGTTGGTTCATCCATTATGAGTACCTCTGCATTAAAGGATAATGCTCGGGCGATCTCGACCATTTGTTGTTGAGCAACACTTAAGGTCGAAACCAATTGGCGTGGATTTAGATTCGACCCCATTGAATCTAACACCTCTTGGGCACGTTCATGGACCTTATCCCATTTCACCATTCCTAAACCATTTCTAGGAAAGGTGGAGCCCATTAAGATATTTTCACTTATTGTTAAATTAGGAGAAAGGTTTAACTCCTGATGAATAACACTAATTCCTTTGTTCCTTGCATCAGTAGGGTCCTTCCATAAAATTGGTTGACCTTTCAAGTAGATTTTCCCACCATTGTCATCAGGTGTATGAATGCCTGCGAGGATTTTCATGAAAGTTGACTTTCCAGCGCCATTCTCTCCCATTAATGCATGTACTTCACCTGGATAAAGTTCAATTCTCACATTGTTCAATACGGTTACACCCGAGAACGTCTTACCAATCGCTTCCATATTCAACACTGGCTTTTTTAGACTTTGTAGGCCTTTAAGGGACATTTCATTCACAGCCATACCTTTATCTCACCCCTTATATTGATTTGAATAGGCTGATTAAAGGAGGAATCCTTATCAGCCTATTTATTGAAAGATTCTTACCAACCTTGGTAAGAATCTAATGTATCTTGAGTTACAATCTCAACTGGAACTTTAATAAGCTCCTCAACTTTTTCATCATTTTTCACTTTCATTCCGATTTCAACAGCTTTTTTGATCATGTTACTAGGTGACTGAGCTGAAGTAGCGGCAATTGTACTTCCTTCCTTTGCCATCGCTTCTGTAGCTTCAGGAGCACCGTCCACTCCGACAATGAAAAATTCATCTTTACGATTCGCTTGCTCTTGAGCAATTTCAACACCAATTGCTTCTGGATCATTAATCGCAAATACAGCGTCAATGGAGCCTGATGAATTAGCTTGCAAAATACTTTCCATCACCGTTAATGCCTTTTCACGATTCCCTTCTCCATTTTGCTTCGCGATAACTTTAATTTCGGAACCCTTTATTGCATCTTCAAATCCTTGAATACGATCAGATACAGCCGAAACAGGAGGTCCATCAATAATGACTATTTTTCCTTTTCCATCTAATTTTTCAATCACATATTCTCCGGCCAGTTTACCAGCTTGATAGTTGTCTGAAGTAACAGTGGAATCGACACCACCTTCAGCATTGGTATCTACGGCAACTACTGGAATATCAGCCGCTTTGGCCTGTTGAACAGCTGCCGCAATTCCTTTTGTATCAACAGCATTTAAAAGAATGATATCTACCTTTTTCGTAATAAAGTTTTCAATTTGAGCTGCTTGTTTGGCTAAATCATATTCAGCGCTTTCAACTAGAACTTCAGCACCTAATTCTTTTCCTGCTTCTTCAGCACCTTTAGCCATGGAGACGAAGAAAGGGTTTGCTAAACTACCTACCGCTACACCGATCGTTAATTGTTTGTTACCTTTTTGTCCTTCGTTACCGTCTGTTGATCCATTTGATGATTCACTAGCCCCACTACATGCCGTCATCGCGGCAATTACAAACGCCAAAACTAGCATTCCTATTACTTTTAAATATTTCACCATATTAGTCCCCCCTAGTTTTTGAAGATGAAAATAATTAGCTGCTGAACGAGAAATTGTTAACGCCCCCAATCTCTTAAACTAGATCACCTCCTTAAATAATATTTTTGGTTGTAACGATGGAAATATGGTTGATTTTGATAGTTTTTTCACATTGACTATTTATTGGTAACGCTTTCATCCCTTGCAAACAAGATAATTACCCTTTACACATTAGAATTATAATTGATTGTTTTTGGTTGTTTTTGATTGATTTTGATTATATTAGAGCTGTTTGTAATTGTCAACGGTTCCAATTATTACAAAAAATATATTGATAACATAAAATATTAAACGTTTCAAATGGAATATTTAAGACATGGAGCAGATTTTCCCTCATTGTTAATTGGCCACATTACAATAAATCAAGCATTCTTTATTATATTGATAAAACAAAGGGGAAAATTTTCAATAAAATAATTTCAGAATCTTCAAAAAAAGCTGGTATTCAAAATGTCTGAATCAGACATTTTGAATACCAGCTTTCCTTCAACGATAGCAAATTTAGTTTTTAGTCCCTCACAATAATTATCTCCGTTTTCTCCTTATATTTTCCTAGCGTTATTGTACCTTCTTCATTCGTAATAACTTTCGTCTGGTTTAAATCTGCAAACTTAGAAAATGATACTTCTCCAAATTTTGTATGATCTGCTAATACAAAGGCCTCACGTGACAAAAGGATAGCTCTTTCTTTTATTTGCGCCTCTTCTGGATCTGGGGTAGTCAATCCAAAATTATAATGAATAGCGTTCGCACCCATGAAACACTTATCAAATCTGTATTTTTTTATACTTTCGTATGCATAACGTCCAACTGTTGCTTTGGTAATCTTTTTAACAAACCCACCAATAAAATATGTACATATGTCATTTTCAAGTAATGCATCTAAATGATCAATTCCGTTTGTAATGACAACGATATCTTTTTGTCTTAAATGTTTGATCATCTGATACGTTGTTGTTCCAGCATCAAGATAAACACAGTCGCCGTCCAAAATTAGTTCTGCCGCATATTTTGCTATCTTAGCTTTTTCCTCAAGGTTCTGCGTTATTTTCTCAAACACACTTGGTTCGTCTCGTTTACTATGTAAAAGTGAAGCTCCACCATGTACACGTTTTAAGTAGTTCTGCTTTTCTAATTGATCTAGATCACGACGCAAAGTAGATTCTGAAGTACTTGTTAATTCTACTAGCTCATGAATCTTAACATTCCCCTTTTCTTTTAATAGCTTTAAAATTAATTGATGCCGTTCCGTAATAAGCATGATATGATCCTCCTCGTATTACACTTCTTTTTATAGTTTCTTCGTGTATTCTAGTTTAATTAATTTTAGTATATAGAATTTTGCAGTGACATGTGAGAACTATAGGGCATCCCCATAAGAAAAAGGAGCTGTTGATCAGCTCCTGGTAATGAAGTACGCACCTGTTTGTTGAATAAACAATTTAAAATCCATTACCCTGGAATATTATTCTCCTTAATTCAACAGCCATAAAGTAAACTAAACCAACAAATATATTAAGACCTAAAGCTAATTTTCTCCAAAGTCCTTTCTCACTAAGAAAAAGATATAATGATTCCACATATCAGCAATACACTAAAAGGTGTTATTCCAGGGTCAATCACTTGTGCCATATTTCCAGAAAAGAAACAAATAACCAAGATAATTAAAGCACCCTTTTCCTCTAATTAATTTTACCAAATCTCGTTATATATGTATTTTTTTATTATCGGATTATCTTCCCACTTTAAATGATAAAGAAAAAGCTGCCTTAAAAACAGCTCCGATCTTCAGCTAACGCACCCATCAGTTTAAGTGAATTTCTTCACAATTTTTATTTTTTTAACACCTTTTCTTTTCTATGCCAACTGCCCATACATAGGTGAATAAACACCATATTATATAAAAAATTTGGTTAATTATTTTTCCCACACTCTTCTTTCGTACTTATCCATACCATTAAGAAATGAAAGGAATGGTTCCTTCGATATGTCTAACCATACACCAAGAATTATCAGCTTTAATTCTCATTCACAAAAATATCCTTGTTGTTTAGAAAGAATCCTGCCACCACAAGGTTGCAACTTCTTTCCACCTCGTTGTGAACCAAACATTCAAATGACGATTTCAAATGGTGTCAACGGTTGTACCTTTAACATTAATGGTACAGTTACATGTTCAGGGCAACCAGTTTCGTCCGGAACGGTTTCCTTAACAGCATCATTGACTCCTGGGATAGGTTCAGTTACTGTTAGCCCTATATTTGCATCTGTCACCAACGGCACATTCTCTGCAACATTAACAGCAACACAAGTTACAATTGGAATCGCAGAGGTAATGGCAACTACCACAGTAAATGGAATTACTGTATCAACGACTGTAACGACTAGTGTAACATGCCCAAGTTCTTGTGCTTTTAGAACTTGTACCGTTGATGTATCCTGTGGAGGAACATTTCCTTGTCCTCCCCCATCTGGAAACACCATAACTGTTGGTCCTGGACCTGGCTTTAATTTTTCTACTATTCAAGCCGCAGTAAACGCCGCAAATAACGGAGATATAATCCTGGTGTTTCCAGGTACTTATCCTGAACAAATTACGATTCCTGCTGGTAAGGATAACCTCACCATCATTTCTCAAACACCGCAAGCAGCAATCATTACACCACCTCCAATCGGTTTGATAGGAAACCTTTCTATTGTTACAGTAAATGCACGATGTACTACGATTTTAGGTTTTACCATTTCTGGTCCATCAACGACCCAGGGAAATTTAAGAAATGGAATATTTGTCACGATGGGGGGTTCAGCAGTAATTGAAAACAATTTAATTTCAAACATAAGGGATAATCCATTATCCGGTCTCCAACAAGGGGCTGGTATAAATGTAGATATGGGTTCTGCACAAATTATTAACAACATAATTACCAGCTACCAAAAGACAGGAATTCGAGTGAATGGTGCTGAAAGCTGCAGTGCTGTTTTCAATAATACAGTCACTGGGGTAGGAGCAACAAGCGTTATTGCCCAAAATGGAATACAAATATCTCGTGGGGCAACTGCAATTGTTCAAAATAATACTGTAACAGGTAATATTTTCACTGGTCCAGGCGGTGTTGTATCTACTGGTATCTTATTATTTCAAGAAGTTGCAACAGCACCTGTTTGTGTCGAGTTCAATAACATGTCCAATAACGATGCTGGTCTCGCTTTGGCCTCGACCACTGGGGCATTGATACAAGGAAATAACTCATCTAACAATACCCAATTGGGCATATTGGTAGATTCAGACTCCACTAATAATGTATTTATTCGCAATACTGCACTAGGTAATCCAACTTTTGATATTGAGGATGACTCAGTAGGTCAGCTATCTGCTATGACAGGTAACTTTTGGCTATGTAATACGTGTAATAAAGATAATAAAGGCGGGGCAATATGTTCATCTGTTAGTGAATTTCCAGAACTACCGATAGATCCACCAGTGCTAAGCAATGTATCAGTATCAATGGATTAGTTCCAAATATTTTTAACTACTCTCATCCGAACTAAAAATAATCAAATTCGTCCTAAGAATTTGACAATGTGAAAACCCATTCTTACAGGAAAAAGAACTGGGTTTTTTTGCTTTTAGAAATTAATATATCGGTACTAGAGACTTTTGATCAACTAACCTGGGCCCGATAGTTCCATAAGAAGAAGCTGCCTTAAAGACAGCTGGGAAAAAAAGTTGCCAAAGCAACCTTCCTTATTGAACTAAACATACGTTAATTAGACAGCAAATTAAATTTAACGATTTATATTCTTTGTCATACCAATGGTAAACTTCTCAAATCCAAAAGTTTCATAATATGATTTCAAACTTTCTACACACATAAGTTGAGGAATTACTCGATTTTGCTCACAATGTTCAATTATTCGATTCAACATTTCTTTGCCAATTCCTTTGGACTGGTAGTTTGGTAGTACACACACTCCACATACAATTCCAGTAATCACACCATCGGAAATAACACGTCCCATACCCACTAACTGTTGTTCATCAAAAGCATAAATTGCATACCAACTTTGATTGCACATTTGTTTCAAATCATTAACTGTTAATTTAAGTGAATTCCATCCTAAAGATTCATATAAGGTTAGTAATTGCTTAAAATTTTCAGGGGGTTCTATTGTATAAAGTATAGTTCTTTCCATACAATTGCCTCCTTGAATTTTTGTATCTTACAGCTTTATATAAACATATAATTTTTGTGTGATATCCACATATTCCCTTCTGTAACCCTGTCCCTTTAGCTCATAAGAAAAGAGCTGCTGAAGCAACTCTTAACGGAATAATTCTATTCGTCATTCAACAGTTTCATAATCAACCTTCGTTGTAAACTGCTTGGTTAACTTGAATGGCACCCTCTCAGCTATATGCTTTAACAATAAAAATTACTTACTTACTTTTAAAAGAAACTGATCGATACGTTCTTTTTGCCGGAAGTGGTGACGGAAGTGCATTTCGATTAGCTGAAAATATTCCTTTGCATTTAAATATCCCATTCTCCGGTGCTGAACTTTCTGGCTGGCCGGAATGTCAGAGAGCCTTCTCTCGATCTCTTCCATTTTCTCAACGATTTGAAGCAGTCCTTCCTTTACTTCTTCTTTTCCTGCAGGATTTGGCGGTGTGAAATCCGGTGTATCCGGACCTTTTAACCTGATTGGAGGAAACGTCCCTTCTTTGAAAATCGATTCGCCTATTTCTGTTTTTTCACCGCCATCGGAAGTAGTGCCATTAACACATTGCTCAATGGCTTTCAAATGGAGACTAAGGGTACTCTTTATTAAATGATTGTACATTTGTCCTAATGACCATTCATCCTCAGAAGGCTTCCTCGTAAACTCATCCAGCGAATATTTACTTAACTCTTCAATATAGTATGCAGCCACCTGTTCGAATCGCTTCAATACCTCTTTTGTATCCAATAGATCTCCCACTTTCTTTATAACTTTTCTTTCTTCTTAATGTTATTAACTTCGACTCACTTACAAATAATCCCTTCTCTCCTATTCAAGAAAGTAGTGATTTCGGTTTATCATGTTTATAAACCATTAGACTTTATTTAGGTACTCTTCTTAAAACATATGAAGTTCACCTGACAAAATTGTTAGCATATCTCACAATATTGTTAGGTGAACTTTATTAACTTCCACATTATAATTTTTATAGATAATATTTACAAATACTTAAAGAGAGGAAATGTTATGAGAGCCCAAAAAGACAATCATCCCATAATTATGTTTGATGGTATTTGTAACTTGTGTAATCATTGGATCCAATTTGTGATAAAAAGGGATCCAAATGGCATATTTAAATTTTTGTCTCTTCAATCAGAGTTAGCACGCTCAATTATGGAAAGCCACAATCTAACTAATAAAGAGTTGGATTCTATTATCTTGATTGATAAGGATCAAATATTCACTGAATCTACGGCTATCTTACACATTTTAAATAAACTTAAAGGACCTGTAAAATGCCTCATTCCATTATGGATGATACCTAAATTGATTCGGGATAAAGGTTACCGTTTCATTGCAAAAAATCGTTATACCTGGTTTGGTAAAAAAAGGGCTTGTATGATACCGACACAAGATATAAAAAACAGATTTATTGAATAACTAAAATGGAAAGTAGGATAGATAAATAATGAATAAGAAAAGTTCCCTTAAGAAACTTAAAATGAGTACGATTACTGCGTTTAGATGGTATTTAGCTTTAACCTTTTTCATCTATGGGACGGCCAAGATATATCCAGGACAATTTTCCACTGGGGATTTTATATTTGATTCCACCAAGGACTCTGCTATGCAATTAGCTTGGCACTTCTTTGGCTACTCCCATACTTATAATTTATTTATAGCATTCGGAGAGTTAACAGCAGCCTTGTTATTATTAATTCCAAGAACAGCAACATTAGGGAATATTATTTACCTGCCTATCACAGTAAATATCACTATCCTTAATTACTGTTTTGGCATACCAGCGCTCGGCATTAGTTCTGTATTGACACTTATGAGTATTTCCCTTCTATTATTTGAATATAAAAAGCTTAGAATGATCTTTTTAGCAAATCCAGTTATCGGTAAAGAGACGATACAACCTAAAAAAATTAAGAATCAGGTGAATATAAATTGACTATAGTAAATTTTCTTCTTTTACTTCTAATCTTTTCAATATCTTGTTTTTATTATTTTGTTGTAAAAAAAGATTCTTGATCCATAATATTGTTGGTATAATCACTCTTAAAAAACCATCAAAAATAAAACCCCTTGGCGGCCAAGGGGTTTTATTCGTCTATGCTGTAGGTTTGAAACCAATAACCCACCCTTACATCCAATCCTTTCCATGTTCCCGAATGAAGTTAATATCGTTTTGATAATGTTCAAGATGCCCTTCCTCTATCATCTTTTGAAAAGCAATGTCCCCTTCACTGGCTTTTCTTGTAATTGTTTTACATAACCCTTCCAACCGCAGCAATACCATTTCCAAATAGTCTGCTTCTATTCCCTCACCGTAAGATTCAAGAAACAATCTGATTCTTTGTTTTATACGGGTACCATGCTGTAATGAATGGTAATAAACTTTCTCACCTGCTTCAGAAAGATGAAATCTGCTTAAGGGAACGCAAGTATAAAGTGTGTAAGCTATGTCCCAAAGTCTTGGACCGGGTCCAGCAACATCAAAATCAATAATACCCATTGGTTTTTTACGGTTAAAAATAATGTTGTACATCGCAAAATCATTATGGCATAGCACCTCAGGTTGTTGGGGGGTGTTATCTATCGGTTGCCAGCTGTCATCAAAAGAAAAATCACTGACAGAATCATGATAAAGACGGAGCATTTTCGCTATTTCCATTAAGACATCATCTGACCACATGTATTCCTTTAAAGGATAATTACCAGCTTCTCCTTCAATAAATGATAATATTTCTCTTCTTTTTTCATCTATACCTAAAAACTTTGGTGCATAACTGAAACCTTTATTCTCCAAATGCTTTAATAGCTTATGAATCTTGGGACTATCAGGCTTTAATTCCCGTCGCACAGTATCTCCTGAACGATAAACTTCAGAAACATTCCCTCCTGTTAGCATTTCTTCATTATCAAGGTTTGACATCCATGGATCCCTCCCTAATATGACTTTCTATAACACGTACAACAATTCCTGTTTGTAACTGCCTTATAGACAGTTACGATTCACGAAACATTACGTAGAAATATTCATGGGCGAATACGATAAAGGCAGGGATTCTAGTAAATTTGTACAAGCATGTTTTGTTTTATCTCATATATATAGTAGAAAAGGAGTGATATTTATGAATTTAAGTAATGATTTTTTATGCCGTCATAATCCATTATGCGGTCATAGTTCATCCTGCCATGGTAAATCTTCCAGCCATGATAAGTCATCCTGCTGTGATAAAGCAAAGGACAAAGGGCATAAACAAAAAAGATTTTCGCCAATTGGACAAGCATGTCAGACCCGACAACAAATAAGTGAGTTTTTAAGGACTTCCATCATAGGTTCAATCATTGGATTCACTACAACCGCAGAACCATTTACACCTATATTTGTAGAGTTACGCAGTTTTGATGCTGTTACCGGGCAAGTGATAGTTACTGACAGAGCAATGGGTAATTTCACTATTAGCCTTTCATCTATTTGTTCCGTTAAAACGATTTGTCCCGCTACAACGCAACCGATGTTTAATGCTTAAGACTTTATAGAGGATTGGGAAAAACTTAAAAACTCCCCTAAGGGAGATGGGGGTCAGGAAGTTCTGAATGACTCCTTCATATTCTTCTCTATTCCAAGCAGGGTATAAAAAAGGCAATTAATTTATTAATTGTCTCAGGCTGTAGACAAACCCGATGAAAATCGAGTTTGTCTATTTTTATGGCTTGTACAATTTGGACGTTGATTGGAACGTAGGGCACTCGCTTTCCGCGGGCGGTCAGCCCTCGGCTTTCGCCTGCGGGGTCTCCCCTAGACGCGCTTTTCTAAGCAGGAGTCTCGTACACCCGCTCCAATCAGCTTTGTCTTACCTTTTAGATAGAACTCTTTTGCCTGGAGTCATTTTTGTTTTAAAAGAGAAGTATTAAAACTTGAGGAGCGAGATCAACTTGAAGTGATTACTTTAGACCAACTGGTGCCACCGAACCATTTGGTTCGTAAAATGGAGGCTGCCATTGACTTCACTTTTAATACTTTAATTGCGTCTTACTTTTTCAGCAAAATCTAGTGGTGGTTCAAGGGATTTTTAGAATAATTAGATACATAAACTGCAGATGGAAATTTATAAAATAATTTTCAGCACAAAAAAAAGCATCCTGTAAATGATGCTGATATTTTAAAAATCAACTCCCTATTAAGAAGAACTCCTGTCGCTTTATTTTCCCTAATAAACCGCAACTCCGTTTACTCCTATTCCACAACGCCCGATTCTAAAATTTCAACTTTAGCATTCACATTTATCGGGATAGAACTATAAATTTCATCCCATTTTTTCTTATCCCAGCTTCTAGTCCTCGTGCGTACTTGTTCGCCAATCCCCAGGGGATCAACATGTAGTTTTTGAAAATTCCTCACTAATTTTCCCGAGCGTTCCTTCACATCTTTGGACATTTTATCTTCTATAATTTTAATCATTTTAGGAGTTACTTCATCACCGGTATATTCTCGCAATATTGCCTTTATCTCGAGATCGATCGTTATAGGAGTATCTGTCATCGGCTTTGAAATCTTATAAGACCTTTTTGTTTTTATATTGTTGACGGAAGCAAATTCTCTCCCTTCAATTTTTGTAGAGAACCCTTCCTTGCTTGTTGTATTTTCATATAGCATTTTGAAAATAACATTTTCACGGCTCTTAGTCTGATACACGTATTGCCCTTTACTATTAAACATGGCATTTCCTTTAATATAAACTTTCCCATCCAAAGCTTTTACGATGGGTAAGAATGGGTCCATTCCTTCAGAGTAATGAGCATACAAAAAAAGATGAAGGTTAGTTCTAGGCAGCATACCCATTTTTATATTTTGCTCAATTGTATTTGATAAATAAATTCCTTTATCTATGTTGCCAAACTGGGTGCCTAACACATCCTTTGAACTTCCTTCGACAATGCCGAGTTTTAAAGTAGTTCCAATTGAAGGGTCTCTGATTAATGTATCGATTAGATAGAATACCCCTTGTTTCGCAAGCCTTTTTTCGTATAAGACCACCTCTAATTTCCCACTAAAGATAGGTCTTTCAGATTGCTGATTCATCTCATCTCGCACGTCTTTACTAAGTGATGATTTCGAACTATAGGTAATATTGTTAATGGTTTTATCAGGATAATAAAGAGGTGTTACAGCGATCGCTTCGAAATGAGTCTTATCGACATAATCATATCCGATGGCTGTTGCCAAATTTATTTCATCGAGAACTTTGCTATCCACCCCCATGCAGCCTGAGAGAACACTAATTAAAAGAAGTATCAGGGCCAATTTCGCGAATAAAACTCTCATTTCTTATCTTCCTTTTTATTTGACATGACAGTGGATAAACAAACCAGAAATAAGACATAAGGAATTTCCAAAACCAAACCTAAATTTGAAATGTAATCCACATATTGATTAATCATTCCCCTGCCTTTAATCAGATTTGTCATCACAACCAATAAAATTAATAGTAGAGCATAAATTGTTTTCTGCTTCATTTTAAAATATTGTGAAATCCCCCTTGCCGAAACCCACATATAGAGACATACACTAGGTACTAAAACTAAGATCCATGTAGCGATTCCTATGTACTCAAACCGTTCAACGAAAGGCATTTGTACAATTCCCCAAAAGGACAAAGTTGCCCAAATATATCTACTGATTTGGTCTTCACTGTAATACCCTATTGTCAGGATCGTTAGGCATAAATAAAGGAAAACAGAAGTAAGATTTCCTAGTTGCGCCCACTTTTGTGTACTTTTACGATGCTTAACCAATGGATAATACATTATTAAAGTGGAAACGCCTAAATAGCTATATGACATTTGCTTAGATGCAAGGGCCATGTCTTTAAGAGAATGATCCCAAATGGGCAATAGGTTGCGAAAATGTGTGAATTCCAGCGGGAAATAAAAAGTTAGAATTAAATAAGAAGGGATACTGATCCCTAAAAAGCAAATACCGGCGACCACTCTAAACCCACCTAAAACCACATAATAAATTAATAAAGCAAATATGGAGGTCACCATCCATGTGTTAATTTGGGGGAATACCCATGATTGAACGATTTCAAGATAGGATCTTAAAACAGAAATACCCACCATCAGCCAATACAGTATCCAGATGATATTTAGTAAACCGCCAAGCCACTTTCCAAAAAGTCGTTTCTGTATGCCTATTAAGTCCATATCGTGGCGATTTAATAGCTTGTACATACCCCAAATACCCAAAGAAAAGACTATACCACTTATAATGACCGCCATCCAAGCATCATGGCCAGCAGATTGAATAATTATCCTTTGAAATCCCAGGACCCCTACACCTATCTGAATTTTAACGATTAAAAAATAGACTAGAAATGGTGAGATTTGATCACTTTTATCGTTCATGTAAGAAACCTCCACTCTCACTTAGTCTTTAGAATCTTCTTTGGGTTCTAACCGAACAGTGTCTTCCGTCTGAACCTCAATTGGACGTTTAGCCTGAAGAAAAAATGGTAAACGAATCAAGGCATCCCGCATATCATAAATCCTTGGCGGATATAATGGTTCAAGAAATGGCCTCCCTAAGGAACTTATCCTCAGTAAATGCACAAGCAAAAAACAGAAACTGATAGCTATACCCAATAATCCTAAAAAATAAGCCATGAGCAGGAGAGGAAATCGAATTAAGCGAATGGTATTACCCATTTGATAAACAGGTGTAGTAAAAGAACCAAGAGCCGACAATGCAACAAGAATTAATAATACATTACTCGTTAGCCCTGCTTCAACAGATGCCGTCCCAATTACAATACCACCTACGATACCTATTGTTTGACCTACTTTAGTCGGCAGTCTAGCTCCTGCCTCCCTGAGAAGTTCGATAGCTAATTCCAAGATTAATGCTTCTAAAATCGGTGGAAATGGAATTCCGCTACGAGAAATCACAAGCGTACTGACTAAATCCTTTGGAATCAACTCATAATGATAAGTGAGAACTGCGACATATATGGGGGTCATTAGGATGGAAAACAATACAGCAAAAAAACGAATAAGCCTAAAGAATGAGGCAATCGTCCAGTTGAGAAAATAATCTTCGAATGCCGCAAAGTATTCAAAGAATGTGGAGGGCCCAAGTAAGCCATGTGGAGCTCCATCCACCAAGATCACTACTTTGCCTTCTCCTAGTACCGCAGCCAATCGATCAGGTCGTTCCGTATCGATAAATTGAGGAAAAGGAGAATTTTTATTATCTTCAATCATTTGTGAAATATAGGAGCTATCAATTATTTGGTTAACCCTTAAATCAGATATGCGCTGTATGACGGTTTCTACATTCTCCTTATTTGCAATTCCTTCTATATGAAGCACTGCTACTCTTGTTTTGGATAACTTCCCAACAATAATTTCTTCAACAGCAAGTTCTGCAATAGGAAGCCGTTTTCGGATTAAATATAAATTCGTATCAAGTGATTCGACCAGTGCCTCTTTCGGACCGACAACACTGAACTCTACCTCTGGCAGTGTAACTTGCCTGGAAGTGTTATTTGCTGCTTTAACTAAAACTGCCTGATCAGATTGATTATTTAATGTTATGGCTATATAACCCATTAACAGCTGACTTTGTAGTTCAGCAGGATTTTTTGTGAAAACAAGCCCCTCTATTGGTAAGTTGTGTACAAGCTCCTCCAGAGTTGAAGAATTTGTATGTAAAAAAGGAAGGAGGTCTCTATGCATTATATCTTTATCAATTAATGTATCGAAAAAAGATACACAGTATATTTCATTTTCAAAATTGAGTGTAAAGCTTGTGAAGTCCTTGGACTTTTGCAGATGTTCGAGTACATCAGTGAAGTCTGTAGATTTATGATTTTCTTGCTTTTTAAAGAATGAATATCTTTTCAATAGACTCCACTCCTTTGATTGTAAGATATGGATATTATTAACGAATGGTAGGATTTTATACGCACGAATACTTAGTTGAAATTACTGATTAAAATTAGCGGCCAACTGTAATTTTCAATAAATTATCAGTGAGTTTTAATCGGATAAATGAAAAAGAATCATTAAAGGGAGTTGTATTGTCTACTACTCCCTCGTCCATTGAATATTTGTTCAGCCTATAACGAATAAAGATGAATCCACCCCAATACTCTAGCCATTCCCCATAGATTTCTAGCATTCTTAAAAAACTTCATAATTAGGCTTGCAACAGAAGGGATTCCCTGTTATATTACAATCAATTAAATATTTTCTTACTTCAAATTTTTTTGAAGTGAGGATAGAGGAGCAAAGACCATTAGTACACATTTTGAGGAGAATGAGATCCTATGACTATTGTGGAAAGGGGAATTTGCCGAAGCGGAAAGAATCTCATGTTCTTGAAGCTGGTTCTGCTATTGAATAAATACAGGACTGTCATATAGGAAACTATATGGAGGGCTATCTTATGCGCGGAAACATTTTTTAGTAAATATTGTTTCTACTGCAGCAGCGAATCCTCGTTGTTGCTTTTTTGCGTTTACTCCTGAATGGCCCTAACCACCTCTGAATATTTTTAAAAATTATACAAAAGGGTGTGAAGTTATGAATTTTGGCCAAGTTTTAACCGCAATGGTTACCCCGTTCAATCATAATGAAGAGGTTGATTTTAATGCTACGAGAACTTTAGTAAACCATTTGATTGCTAATGGTTCTGATGGATTAGTAATAGCCGGTACAACTGGAGAGTCCCCTACCTTAACTCAAGAAGAGAAAATAGATTTATTCAAATTTGTTGTAGATGTTGTTGATGGAAGAGTTCCAGTCATAGCTGGAACCGGCTCAAATAACACGAGAGCTTCCATCAGCTTAACAAAGCAAGCGGAGGCAGCAGGAGTCGACGGAATCATGCTCGTCACCCCCTACTATAACAAGCCGTCTCAAGAAGGACTATTTCAGCACTTTAGCGCTATAGCCCATTCAACATCATTACCGGTAATGCTTTATAATATTCCAGGTCGAAGTGTTGTAAACATGTCAGTGGAGACGATTGTCAGCCTCTCAAAAATCAACAATATCGTGGCAGTAAAAGAAGCAAGCGGTGACTTGGATGCCATGGCACAAATCATAAGCAAAACAACTAGTGATTTTACTTTGTACAGCGGCGATGATGGGTTGACATTACCGGTTTTAGCCATCGGTGGAACAGGCGTTGTTTCGGTTTCTTCACACATAATTGGTAATGAAATGCAAGAAATGATCAATAGCTTTAAAAATGGTGATGTCCTTGGCGCTGCCGCTGCACATCGTACACTTCTTCCAATCATGAAAGCATTATTTGCTGCACCAAGCCCGGGACCAGTAAAATCTGCATTAAATATGCGGGGGGTACATGTTGGAGGTGTCCGCTTACCATTGATCCCTTTTAACGATGAAGAAGAAAGAGCACTGCAAATAGTTCTACAGCCTAGTAACGCAGAAACCATTTAATTAAATAAATAAAACGAATGATTCTGGAGAAATTTTAAAAAGCAGTGCATACTCGAAAGAAATGCACTGTTTTTTTATCCATGTACGACTCAGGAGAAAGAATTTATACTATATATAAAGAATCATAAGGAGAGAGCCAATGGGGGGTACACACAAACCAAGCATTCTTGTATTTAGTCCTATTAAGTCAGAGGTCGATGCATATGCTGATCAAATCCGAAATAGTGGGTTTATATCGGTAAAGACAGCGAAAACTTTGGAGGAAGCAGAAAAATATTTACCCGGCACTGAAGTTATTTTGGGATGGAATTTCCCGACGCAATTACTATGTAAACCAGTTGCCTCATCTGTTCGCTGGTTTCAATCAATGGGAGCCGGGGTCAATGATTTGATTGCAGACAAATCGATACCTCAAAACATTACAATAACTCGAATTATTGACCAATTTGGTGCTTACATCTCTGAATATGTATTTTCGTTTCTCTTGGACATAGTGAAAGACGGTCCTCGGATGAGACAATCGCAATTGGAGCGGAGATGGGATCCTTTCATTTCTGAAACTCTAAAGGGGAAAACAATCGGGGTGGCTGGACTTGGATCGATTGGCGCTGAACTTGTACGTAAAGCCCGGGCATTTGAAATGAATGTGCATGGGTTAAGCTTTAGTGGAAAACAAGCAACACTCGTGGATCTCCACTTTACTCCAGACCAATGGGGTGAATTTGTAAAAGATCTGGATTATTTGGTCCTGACCCTTCCTTTAACGGATTCCACTTATCATATCATTAACCAGGACCTTCTTTTAGCTATGAAGTCCAACGCTTACCTTATCAACGTTGGCCGCGGAGCATTGATAGATGAAGGGGATTTACTATCTGTCATGCGAGCAGGGCATCTACAGGGAGCAGTCCTCGATGTATTTGAGACAGAACCGTTGCCAAAAGAACATGCCTTCTGGTCCATGCCGAATGTGTTTGTCACTTCCCACCTGTCAGGACCAAGTACGATTAACGAAGTGAGCAGCTTTTTCATAGAAAATTTAAGTCGATTTTCAAGTGAACAACCATTAAGTGGAATGGTAGATCGGAACCGAGGGTATTAAACCCGATTAGAATTGTTGTTATTTGCTTGCAATTATTTATTGAAAAGGCCGCATTCTCCAACGGAGGAATGCGGCCTACAAACTAAAAGTGAATAATTTGACTTTTTTCAAGGATTATTGAAAGTGGATTTTCATTTGTTTAGCTTTATCTCCCTCTTACAAATCAAAAACCCTCACAAGAGATAGGCTTTTTTCGATGGAGTTACCGTGAGGCGATGTACCACCATCCATTTGTTATCTCCTCATGTATCGTTCCATAAGAAACTGGCGCACCCTTTATCAACAAGAGTTGGTGCAGTTCTCATTATATGTACTCGATGTCGAAATGAGTGGATAGTAAATCCATGCTTTGTAAATCCCATTCAAAGGTAAGTATGGCTGATTGTTTTGATTTATGAGTCAGGAGGGGTACACCATTTTTTATGATCATGCTTTCTGCATCCCAAAAACGGACCGTTTCGTCTTCGCCAGTACGATTACAGACTATTACGGGCAGCCCTGTTTCTAGTGACCTTTGTTCCCATTCTCCCTCCGGACCATGTAATCCGGGACCCCAAGAAGACGGTGCAAGTAATATTTCTGCTCCTTTTTCAGATAAGGTGCAAGCAATATCTTTGTTATATGCGTCTGCACAAATCATAATACCAACCTCAACATTGTCTGTTTTTATTGGCTCCAATACTTCCCCTGAAGCTGACCAATCATCAATAACACTGATTTTTCTCTGTTTACCTATTAAATGGCCTTTTTTATCTATGACAAACACAGAATTATACAACTCTCCGTCACTGCCTTTTTCAGGGCAGCCCAAAAATACAGTGCTTTTCAAATTCCTTAGTTTACTGCCCAAATTATTCATCCAAGCATCAGGTTGCTTGTTAATCCATCCAGTCCCAACCTTATGATTGAATTGAAGTCCGCTGACACATAGTTCGGGTGTTATAATCCATTCGGCATTATTATTTGCTGCAATATGAATGGCTTGTTCAATCAGTTTTTGGTTATGCTCCACATCACCAGCGATGGGCAATAGGTGCAGTAAAGCTATTTTTATTTTCCCCATAGTGATCTCCTAAACATCAACTTATATTATGGTCATGCTTGTAATGATTGTAGCATGGACATGGATTGGCTTGTTCATGTAATCTGTCCCGATAAAGAAAAAGCTGTTTCCTCCCCCATCTCTAAACAAGCCCTTGCTCCAATGAGCAAAGGCCGTTTTTACGAGTTTCTTCTATATATACACCAAATTTGCCTAAGGTGCCCCCATTCGTATACGGTACTTTTACGAACGAATAATTTGTTCTTTGGATATCTGCTTTGAAGCATCGGGAATCTTTCGTATTTTATAATTGATCATATCTGAAGAGTAAACCTTGATACTCACCATTCCTCCTTGGATTGTAGCCCGGATCAGGATCGGTTGATTGTACTTGTTTTTAAAACTAAAATCAGGCCCATACCAGCTTACTGTAGCATCGCGGCCAGATGGAACATACGGAACGCTCCTTGTATGGGAATAGCGTTGAACCGTTTGCAACCCTGCATTGTCGATAGCATTAAACAAGGTGGATGAAACCTGGCAAATCCCTCCGCCAATCCCTTCAGAAAACTCTCCTTTAACGATAACCCGAGCGAGCAAATATCCTTTTTCTACTGACCTCTCGCCAACAACTTGGTTAAAAGAAAAGACCTCTCCTGGAAACACGACATAATTATTAATGGCTTCAGTGGCAAGTGAGATATTATTTGAACGATTTTTATTGTTCACATTAAAATAGGTTCTATATTCACCTATCTTTTTTTCACGAATTTCCGCAAGCATTTCGCTGTCAACCTTTGGATGAATAGCAAGCAAAGGTACTTCTAGTTTATATGATCTACTACGGTACAAAAAGGAATGAAATTGTTCTTTAAAGGCTTGATGGTATAGCTTGTAACCTACCCGCCCAGGTAGAATATTACCTTGCTTGTCCATTGTGGCATTTACAGGTTTTTGGTAAACTTGCCGGTCTATTTTTTCGACAAATTGATGGTATTTATCCACATCCAACATAGGAACATCCAGGTAGGGCATCGTAATATCAGCATGGTTGACACTGGCAATCGTTTGTCCTTGGTGGGTTACCAATAAGCTTTCTGAAATATTCACTGGTTGAACGAATAGCAAAAGTCCGGCAATCCATGTTAATCTCATTGAATGCACCTCCTGGGTTGGTTTATTCACAATTTTCACCTCAAGTCTTCATAAATTGCATCTTGATCAATAAACCAACGATCAGGCAAACTCTCCTTGCGGATCATAAAATGCATAACCTTTTTTTCTTTGCCATCTTTCTTCTTATAAATAGCTACTTGAACGGGTACATCCACGAGAAATAGACCATTTAGCTGTTCAGGCGGTTGTCTTAAAGGGTCAATCACACCAAAATATGTAATATCTTTAACAAGTTTATTGACACGGTTAGGGTGACTCGGATTTGATAAGGTCATTGCTAATAATTCCTGATTTCCTTGATTAATGGCAATGGTGAAAATACGTATAAGTTCATAAGGATTTACGGTTTGTATATAATCATCAAGCTTACCAGCGGCTTTCAATATCATTAATTTATGAGAAAGATCTTCGTTTTTCAAACGATGCGTAATACTTCCAGAGAAATGAACACAAAAATGACCTGAAAAACCATTTGGAAGAGCACCAGCACCATGTGGCATTCCGTGCATGGATGCAGCAATCATTTGATTATTGATTAATACAATAATGGCTCTTCTATTCCAACTCCATTTATTATTATAAATTTTCTTCATGATTTGAGTATCTTCTTTGGTTAATGGCTGTACATCGGCATGATGGCTGCCTGCCCTTCGTTGTACCTTAAATGATAAACCAGTTTCAATATCGATTATGGTGAAATTTGTTTTATCAGGAATAATGTTGTTTACAATCTCCCAAGGTAACATCTCAATTTTAAAACTTATAGGTCCTTCTTCATCTTCCCATTCCATGGCATAGACCGACTGATCGACCATTAAGACAAATATAAAAATAGCGATAATTACTTGATATAATGTATTGTTTTTCATTTGACCTCTCCTGCATTTTTTCTTATTATTTCAGGACATAATAAATTGAATACCTTTGAAAATTTGGAAATTCTTCAAATTAAGCTAAAAAGGCTCAGACATGCTAGTAATGATGTTCTAATATGTACTTTTGATATCCCTAATCCGGTAACTTAGAAACTGCACAAGATGCCATGCGGCCTGCTCCGTAGAAAAATAAAAGACATGATATACAAAAAAGAAAACATCAGTGGGATTGATAATCTCACTGATGTAAGGCTAGCCTCTTATAGTCTGACTACACTTTTAATACTCTAAATGCATCTCTAACTTTTTTAGCAAAATCTAGTGGTGGTTCAATCGATTCAAAGTGCATATACATTGCACGAGGTTCTTCAAATAACCAGTGATTATGAAGAGAAGTAACTAAAAGGTCCCTTTTTCTAAGTTCAGTTAATAACGGGTTAACTTCTTCTTGTAAAAGAACTGTTTCCCCTAAATTTAACGCATTCCCCCTACTATCAACATTTTCAAACGTAAAAAATTGCGGATTGACTAGTGGAGATTGCGTTCTGCGATCAAGTATTGTGAATCTAATATTACGAAACTTTTGCACCAAGCATACTCCTTCTGGAGTAATCATTCCGTCTCCGCCTAAAATTCTTGCAAATTCCTGACATAATCTTCTTCGTTTTTCCGAACTCATGAAAAATCCCCTTTCAAAAAAAAAAATTTTCCACATGCTAAATTCACGATTATTATATTCATCTGTTGATGAGGATATTAGTTTATAATCCTCAACTTCTAATAATCTAGGTTATATGACATGAAAATCCCTTCAGGTTTTGTTCTGAAGGGATTTTTGTAGAGTATTATGATACATGTACTAAAGATTAAAGATGCTTACATTGATAAATTGATATGGGACAATGAAAGGCTCTCACCTTCAACAAGAAATAAAAGAAGGCAAGGGCTTTTTAACTTTTATTTGATCTTTCTTAAGTGGGAATGGATATGACCAGAAGAGTTGTTTTAAAAAGGAAATAGTCCCTCGATAGATTTTGCCATTCGCTGATGTAAAAAATATCATTGCAGGGGCTGTTTGTTGTATCATCAAGAAATTGATGTGGCAGGAGCTGAGATGACGGGTTTCAGGAGTTTACACGTATACTTATTTCTATTTCAGGTGTTTCTAGCATGGTTATGTTAATTAGTAAGTGAAAACATAAAAAGGGCACTCCCTTGAATAAGGAAGCGCTTCCATATTATATAAAGCTATTGGACTTTCATTATAGCATGATTATCATTCAAATAAAAGGAATTAATGTTTAATTATAGTAATTATATTTTAACTTTTGAAAGAGGCCTGGATAAGTCACTGGAAAACTACTAATTTAATTCAGTATCAACAAAAGACCGTCCAGCTTTTGAAAATCGGACGGCCTTGCGGATAATAGAATGTACTTTTACTATCCTTCGTGAGGGAAAATGTTTATTTAGCTGCACCAGCTTTATTTATCACTTCCTTCGCTACCTGTAATGCGGATTCATAATCTGCGTGATCCGTGACTTCCGGTACATATTCCACATACTTAATGGTTCCTTCTTGATTTATTACAAATACTGCCCTGCATTCCAATCGTTGTTCTTTCATATACGTTCCATATGCAGTACCAAAAGACAAATCAAAGTGATCGGAGAGAATGGTTATAGCTTCGACATTACTTTCTTTGCACCATCTTGCTTGAGCAAAGGGAAGGTCTGCGCTGATAGCCAACACCGCTACATCATCACCCATTTTGCTTGCTTCTTCATTTAAGAGCCTTGTTTGTAAGTCACATACACCAGTATCAAGCGAAGGAACAGTCGTGATGATGCATGTCTTATTTTTATAGTCTGTTAAATGTACTTTACGGCGGTCATTTGTTAATAGTGTGAAGTCAGGGGCCATATCCCCTACTCTTAGTTCAGGACCAATCAAGGTCACTGGATTCCCGCCTAAAGTCACTGCACCAGTACGCTCATGTGCCAAATTGAACCCTCCAACTCTCTTACTGATTTATTAGCTTCCTCGGTATGTGCTATATCCTCCCGGAGCAACAAGCAGAGGAACATGATAATGTTCTTCATTACTTCCTATTCCAAAACGAAGTGGGACCTTATTTAAAAATGGCCTTATATTTGGATCATTCGCACCATCATTGAAATATTCCCCGACATAAAAGACAAGCTCATACTCACCTGGTTTGAGATCATCTCCTTGAAGAAGCGGATCATCCACTCGCCCATCTTTGTTTGTACAGACCTCTTTTATGAAAGAATGGTCTCCCTGTTCTGCTATGGCCCAAAGTTCTATCTTCATCCCTTTTGCCGGCAGACCTTTAGAGAGGTCTAAAACATGTGTGGTCAGCTTACTGTCCATTATCGGGAAGCCCCTACAGTTGAATCAGCTGCCTTTTTTTGTTTAACGTCTTCTTGTGTAACGACAAAGCCTTGGAAGCCATACGGAGGACGTGGTTCCTGATAAACACTTCCTTCTGAATTCGGAATGGTTTCCACAACGGTTTCCCAGGTACGATTATTGGTTTTAAATTGAACATTCGCCAGCTGAGGGAAACGTTCCAGAATCCTAATGCCAATATGATAAATGAGCTGCTGTATCGAACGGTTATTCAGTTCATGGAACACTGTGTTTGCAATATCACAAATTTGTTCCGCTGCTACATATTTTTCCGGATCCGCTCCAGTGCCATCCTCCCAGCGGCTATATTCCCAATCGAAATCCAAGTAGATAAATAGTGGACGATCCTGAGCTTCTGGCAGTGTGGTGTATTCATCTTGAATAAATCCATAAAAAGAGCTTCCTTTAACCTTGATTAAATGGACATCAACTATTCCACTTGAATGCTTAACGATTTTGCTTCCGGTAGGTGTCCTTTTGACTTCGATTGTAGTGGTAGCCCTTTCATTTCTGGAACATCGATAGACAACATCACTATTTTCATGTCCTTCCCCTTTTGGAACGAGTACATGATCGAAGGGAACTTCAGTTGCTGTCAGTTCCACTGCATCTATGTGGCTATACTTATCAAGGAAAACTTCACATATGAACTTTAAAAATCCTTCCGCCGTATTTCCTTGATAATTGGCCGCCTGGCGATGAATGATGTTTTTCATGGAATCCGTTGCAACCACCAAGCTATTATCTCCTTCCGTAAAAGAAGATAAAAAAGCTTCCCCTTTTAGAGAAATCTGGCAATTGAATCCGAAAATAGTATTATCTCTTTCTGTGAAACTTGATTCCGGTATTTTCCTCAAACCTGTAAGAGGCTGCACAAAAGTCCTGTATACAAATACATCCCCTTTACCGTAATACATCGTTCTGTTTTCATTTTGAGCTGTCATATTATTCCTCCTCCTAGTTTATAAAATCAGATAACCTGTGGCTGGCAATTAAGTGGATTTGCTTGATGGCTTCCTTCAGTTCATTTGCCTGATCCAAACCAATCCTTCTTTTCATCTCTGCCTTTATCACCGTTTTATCGCTGCCACGGACAGCGAATATGAACGGAAATCCAAACTTTTCTTTATACTGATTATTTAGCGCATGAAATTCTTCATATTCCTCCGGAGAAAGCGAATTCAAACCGGCTGCGGATTGTTCTTTAACTGATGCTTCAGCCATATCAATCCGGGCTGCTAAGTCCGGGTGAGACTTGATTAATTGGAGCTGTTCCGATAATGAGGCATTTTGCACAACTATTTCCATTTTCTGTTTTAGGTCCTCTACGGAAATGAATGGCTTGTACTCCCATGAACGCTCTGCTATCCAAGGAGAATGTTCATATACCCAACCTAACTTTTCGATGAATGCCGCCTTGTTCAACTCATTAATGCTATTAAGGTCAGATATCAATACGGGCCCTCCCTTCTTCCGATTATTTTTTTATAATTCAAAACATTCTTAACTTAATTGAATTATATACGAGCGTTCATTTATAGGTCATTAGCTGAAAAAGCTAATATTTTTCCAACCCCTTTGTGCTTACCGCACTTACCTTTTAAAGAACAGGCCATCTTAAAGGCTCAGATCCAGTTGCCAATATTCAAAAAATTAGTTAAATTAGAGAAAAAAGGCACAGCGAAGGGGACCTATCATGCATTTAACGATGACTGATGCATTAAAATTACCACAGATCAAACAATGCCAAGTGGCAGCTGGCATGCAGGGACTTAATAGAGAAATAGAATCCATCAATAGCTTTGATGCTCCTGATGTGCTTTCCTGGTTGAAGCCAAATGAATTGATTCTAACAACCGGATACTTATTTCAAGATAATCCGCAGCAATTAGACCAATTCGTAATCGAATTGGCAAAAATGAATTGTTCAGGATTGTTCATCAAACTGGAGGAAATTCCGCAAACCACCATCAGCATTGCCAATATGGCCAATTTGCCTATTCTCAAAATCCCCCCTGAGTTTTCGCTATCAGATATCATGTCTCCCCTGCTTCGTGAAATAGTGACGAGACAGAATGAACAAAAAGGGCAAAGTTATAGCATGGGGGATATTTCCGGAGTTGGTGCTGAAAATTTAAGTTACGGGATTTTAGGAATGACGGAGGACAAATCCAGCTTCCAACAAATTACTGGGGGCTTCATATGTACGGTTTTACCTTTAACGCTGCAATGGAATCAAAGGAATGATTCCAATACTTATAAACAGCTTATCAAGACAATTGAAACATTAACCGAGCAATATAAAATCGATAAGCTCATAAGGAATATCAAGGGCAGTCTAGTTATCATTTATCTGGATACCATCCCCCTAGGGAACACCCGCTTTTATTCACAAGTCACCCAGATAAGCCAACAGATTATCTCTACTTTATCTACACACCTGCCAATGGAACTTACACTGGGAGTCGGTAACTATCATACAGGTATTAATAACCTGGCCAATAGCTTACAGGAAGCTTTACAATCTATTGATTTGGGAAAACGATTGAACCCAGGAAAGGAAATTTACGGCTACAAAGAATTAATAACATTTAAAATTTTGCAGTATGCTCCAAAAAATGTGCTCATGGATATTGTTACAGGTAATTTAGCACCGCTTAAGGACCATGACGATGAAGCCCAGTCTGATCTGATCAAAACCTTGGAGGCATATTTGCAATGCAATCTTCGACCTGCTGAAACGGCCAGAAAAATGGGGGTACACCGAAACACTATCCATTTTCGAATTAAAAGCATAAAAAAACTATTAGGAATGGAATTAAGCAATGATGATCTGTTCACTTTAAAACTTGCCCTATATGCCAAACGCCTGCTGGATAATCGATAAGAAATGGCCTATACAAATGAAAAACTGCCAGGGATCCTTCATTCCCTGGCAGTTTTTCATGGGCAGTAACAGTTGATTCCCGATTGCTTCCTTTACCTAGTCATGTAATAATAACTTCGCAGCCTTTATACTAAACTGCAATTTAAAAGCAATATCCCTCGATTTTAAATCAACTCCTAATAAGTCTTCAATTCTAGACAAACGGAACTTTACAGTATTTCGATGCACAAACAAAGCCCGTGCCGCATCTTCTATTCTCCCTCTTGAAAATAGATAGGTTTCCAGCGTTTTTAATAACTCCCCCTCATTTTCCCTATCATATACAATAAGCGGCTGAATCATGGATAGCACGTATTGAGTTATGGCATCCTTAGGGATTTGGTTTATTAGATCTTCAACTTCAACGCTTGCGTAATCATTGATATTAGTCGGGTTAAGCCTCGAGCCTAGTTGAATGGCCTTTTTAGCTTCAATAAACCCTTCTTTCATATTGTAGATTTCTTTTTTCACCTTGCTTAACCCAATGGATAGTGAAGTGCCAGGATTATCTTTCAATATAAGACCTTCTAAAAGGATGGCAATTCTTTGAGCCTGCATAAGCAGGTGTTCATCAGTCACCATCCCTTTCCCTTGCAGGATAATCAATTGACCATCGAAGTCGATATTCCAATACTTGAAATCTTCTCTTTCAGTTTGGCTTAATTTCTCCAACATTCTGCCAATTGGAAAGAATGAATCCCCTTCTTCTTTCGTTCCGTTTATTAAGAGCAGAATATATGGCCTATCGGGATTAAAGCCAAATTCCTGTAATTGGGGGATAAAAGATGAACTCCTATTTTCCCCATTCAAAAGAGAATGAAAAACTTCAACACTTCCTTTTCCATTGTTTTTCACTTTCTCCTTATTAACAAGTTCATATGTAAAGCTGAATAATAAGTCGGATAAAGGCATTTCATAAGGAATCTCCAGCAGTGGGAAATTGTACTTGTTCGCTTCTTCCACCATTCCAGGAGGAATCGTAGAAAGAAACCGCTTAATCTTGATAGCTAATCCAGCACTTCCTCTTTTCGACAATTCCCTAACAAGATTGATTTGAGCATTCAGGTCATCCTTAAACACATAACCGGTTGTCAGCAGGAGTTCCCCTCGTTTAATCCATGATATATCCGGATGATCCATTATACTTACTGAATTAATTACCCGAGTTAACCCTTGACTTCCTCCAATAACTTCCACTTGGTTTAGGGCAGGAAGTTTCAAAGCTTTTTCGATCGTTAAATACATATTTCTCCCCCTATTCTTCTTAATTATATACAGAATGAACTAGAATGAATATTCATATTTTTCCAAAAAATAGTCTTGATTTAGCATTATGGCGGTGATAATATAAAAATACACCGATTTTGTAAATAGCGTTTCTTAATAAGCAACAACAAAATCATCCATAAGGAAGTATTTACAAAATCACAAGGAGGCGATTTCGTTACATTCATATAATTGGAAAGTCGTGACTAATTAAAAGGGGGCAAACATGGAAAAATTGAGCAAACTAAACACGTTATTGTTAGGTTTACAGCATGTTTGTGTAATGTATGGAGGAGCGGTAGCTGTTCCACTAATCGTCGGTCCTGCAATCGGCTTGACACAAGAACAGATCATATACCTGATCTCGTTTGATTTACTCGCCTGCGGGATAGTCACCTTGCTTCAAGTTATTGGCGGTAAAGGATTTGGTATAAGATTACCTGCTTTAATGGCTGTCTCTTTTATCGTGGTCGAGCCAGTAATAGCCATAGGGTCGGTCCATAGTATAACCGGGGTTTTAGGCGCAGTTATGGTATCCGGAATAATTGTTGCCCTTTTATCAGGAGTAATCGGTAAATTAATACCCTATTTCCCACCAATTGTTGCAGGGTCCGTCATATTAATCATAGGCGTGTCATTAATGCCAGTTGCCATGAAAAATGCAGCGGGCGGAGTCGGTTCCCCCACCTTTGGAGATCCTATGAATCTAATGCTAGCTTGTTTTACACTAGTGAGTTTCCTATTATTGAATACACTCACTAAAGGTTTCTTGAAAGCGGTTTCAGTTCTTTTCGCCATGATTCTTGGCACTATATTGGCTGGTTTTCTAGGTATGGTCGATACCTCTGGCTTTACAGAGGCCAGCTGGTTTACAATGGTGACTCCTTTTTATTTTGGGGTACCTACCTTCGACCTTTCATCTATTATCACTATGACAATCATATCTTTAATCATAGCTGTGGAAAGTATAGGCGTCTTTTTGACACTCGGGGAAGTATGCGGGAAGGAAATAACTGAAAAAGATGTGGAAAAGGGCCTCCGTGCAGAAGGAATAGGGAGCTTCATAAGCGGTATCTTCAACTCTTTCAACCATTCTACCTTCTCACAAAATGTTGGCTTGGTCTTGCTGACAAAGGTAACTCAACGCTCGGTAGTAGTCACGGCAGGCTGTATCCTAATCTTTCTAGCTTTTGTGCCTAAGGTTGCCGGTCTTACGACGATGATCCCTTTACCCGTTCTGGGCGGGGCCATGATACCAATGTTCGGCATGCTTCTATCTGCAGCTTTGGGGATGATAGCCAAAGCGGATTTAAGCAAACCTTCCAATCAATTGACGATTGCACTTGGGATAGGAGTCGGTCTGGCAGTCAAGGGGGTCCCGGAAGCATTCGATAAATTCCCGGAAACAGTCCAATTAATATGTGGAAACGGAGTCGTGATGGGTACAATAACACTGGTTGTGTTAAATGCCATCCTGAATGGAAAAACAAATCCATCCATTACACACCATCATTCCATACCCGAAATTCAACCAAGCATGAGCCAGAATATTAATATCCACCCTTAGAAAGTAGCGGACAAGGCAATTCTCTAAGGGTGTCTAGTTGGCTAGGTTCTCCAACACTTTTAATTATAACCTTATTCAGGGAATTTTCAAACAAATAATACAAGCACCTTGAACAGCCTATTTAATAGGTTAGCAGGGTGCTTTTTTTTACTCAATTATGGCTCTTCAACTTGTTTCATTTGAAAAGAGAGCGATATAACCCTCCAAAATTTGAGTCAATCCCGAAATTCCTGACCGAACTTTAAGCTTAACCTTCTTAGCTTATTAGGGGGTAATGGAGGTAGGCCCTGCAACTTCAACATTTTTGGACACGAATGGGAAAAGTATACGCCAACGTTAGACCAGTTGCCGTTTAAAGGTGATACCATTATTGGAAATGATGTTTGGATAGGAATGGATACTGTCATCATGCCTGGAATAAAAATCGGGGATGGTGCAATTGTAGCCGCCAAATCGGTTATTACCAAAGATGTGGAACCTTACACCATCGTTGGAGGGAATCCCGAAAAGAAACTTAAAACCCGCTTCTTAAAAGAAATCATTAACGAACTGCTGGAAATTAAATGGTGGGATTTAGATATCTCTATCATTTCTGCTCATATTGATGTGATAGTAAATGGGGATATGGAAAGTCTAAGATCCTTAAAAAATAAAAGATGACAATGCATCAACTTCAGAGAATCCGATTCTTGTACCACAAATTAATGGAGGGAAAATCACTTTTTATAGAATGATTCCATTGACTATATTAAGATCGCTTTTTAACCATGACTTTGTTAAAGGTTAATGTTGATTTTGAACAAATAAAAGAGACCACCTATTGAT